>NZ_JBKKJR010000021.1:0-49301 GCF_046614755.1 Megasphaera indica | reverse complement strand
CACTTTGGTCGCTAAGGCCCAAACCGCAAAAAATCCAACGGACTTAGTTCAGGCCTTGTGTAAACTAGCTTCATCAACTTCCGAGGCAGCGTAAAAGTTGTAAAGTGCTGTAGATTCAGAAAGGATGTAAAAAATGCCAACATTTACTGACCCCTTGCGGGAAATCGACGCTGCCAGCGTCAAAGAATATGCCTTGCAGCGCGGAGCTGCTGAACTTTCCGATGATTTCGTCCACGAAGCCTGCCAGCGCGTCATGGATTTGGCCAAACCACAGGCCACATGCCAGCAGTGCTTCTATGACAGCACGTCCCATATGGTCCTTTGCGACAGCCCGTTCATCATCAACAGCCCGACTGTCTGCCAGCGCATCGAAGATTCGGCCATCGTCCTGATGTATGCCGTCACCCTCGGCGAAGCCCTGGAAAAAGAGGTCGATGCCTTGTTCATGAATAAAGAAATCACCCGCGGTCTGGCCCTCGACTCGGCCCTGGCCGTCGCCACAGCGGGCTATACGAAACAGCTCATCGACATGCTCGACGAAGCCGGCGCCGACAAAGGCTACAAAGCCGCCTGGATCATGAATCCTGGCACTGGTGACTGGCCATCCGGCCAGATGGCCAATATCGCCCAGGCCGTCCATGCCGAACAAATCGGCGTCTCCCTCCTGCCCAGCGGCATGCTCATGCCACGCAAAACCGTAACCGGCGTCATCGGCCTGAACTTCATCGGCGGTGGCTGCTCCGGCTCGTGCAGCGCCTGCGCCATGGCCGGCCATTGCGGGGAGTAGGGGCTAGGGGTTAGCCGTTAGCCAGCGGACCGCTGGCTCGTAGCTCGTAGGGGCCGTCCCAAAGGGCGGCCCGCTACGAGCTGAGGGTTTCCCGAAGCGTCGTTGTCAGCTTGAGTCTGTCGCGGCGGAACGCCGCATCTGAATCCGAAAAAAACGCCGGTCGTAAAATCATGCCACATGAACCATATAATGTATTACCGACTGGTCACGGCGGGCCGCCTTTCAGGACGGCCCCTACGAATGCCCCGATTGGGGCGTTTGTTTTTGACGAACCACTAATAACTTGAAAGGGACTGTCGCACAAAGGTTTCTGCCATCATGCGAGGTTCCCTTTGCTTCATAGTTTGTAGTTTGTAGAAGAGGGCTTTAAATTTAAAAGCCTTCACTACAAACTGCAAACTTAATACTCAAAAAGGCGCTGTCTTCATAAGACAGCGCCTTTTCACAATTATGGTGTAATTCAGTTGTTTTTAGAAAATCTTTTTGAGGATGATCGTCTGGCTGCGGTTTGGGCCGACGGAGACGATGCCCAGGGGAACGCCTGTGAGTTCGCTGATGCGTTCGACATAGTGGCGGGCAGCTTCAGGCAGTTCATCGTAGGATTTGCATTTCGAGATGTCTGCTTTCCAGCCCGGCATTTCTTCGTAAATCGGTTCGACGTTTTCCAGGACGTCGAGGCTGGCCGGATATTCTTTCAAGAGCTGGCCTTTATATTTGTAGCCCGTGCAGATTTTAATGGTATCCAGGTCATCGAGGATGTCCAGGCGGGTAATAGCCAGGTAATCGAGGCTGTTCAGCATGGCTGCATATTTGACGACAGCCGTGTCGAGCCAGCCGCAGCGGCGGGGACGACCGGTGACAGTACCGAATTCATGGCCTGTGTTGCGCAGATATTCGCCGACTTCGTTGAGCTGTTCTGCCGGGAACGGGCCAGCGCCGACGCGGGTCGTATAGGCTTTGACGACGCCGACGATATTTTCCATGCGGCGAGGACCGACGCCGGAACCAGTGCAGGCACCGCCAGCCGTCGGATTGGAGCTGGTAACGAAGGGATATGTACCATGGTCGAGGTCGAGCATAGCAGCCTGTGCCCCTTCAAAGAGGACTTTCTTGCCTTCACTGACATAGAGGTTCGCCGAGTAGTTCGTATCCTTGACGTACTGGCGGATCTGATCGGCATAGCCGAGGTATTCTTTGAGGACTTCATCGTAATCGAAGCCTTCGCAGCCATAATATTTTTCAAAGAGACGGTTTTTAAGGTCAATATTGATGCGCAGTTTCTTGGCAAATACATCGCGGTCCATGAGGTCGCCGATGCGGATGCCTACGCGGTTGACTTTGTCGGCATAGCACGGTCCGATACCGTTTTTCGTCGTGCCGATTTTAGCGTCACCCTTGAGTTTTTCATCTTCTTCATCAATGCGGATATGATACGGCATGATGACATGCGCACGCGTGGAAATTTCCAATTTGCTGATCTGCACACCTTTGGAGGTCATGCCTTCGATTTCTTCAAGGAGGACTTTCGGATTGACAACGACGCCGCTGCCGATGATGCAAGTTTTGTCGGAAAAGAGGATCCCCGACGGCAAGAGACGCAGTGCAAAGGACTTATCGTCGACGACGACCGTATGGCCGGCGTTATTCCCACCCTGGGAGCGGATGACGACATCGGCCTTCTGGGCCAAATAATCTACAATCTTACCTTTACCTTCGTCGCCCCATTGGGTTCCGATTACCATTGCTGTAGCCATGTATTCAACATCCCTTCGTGAATTGTAAAATTAACAAACACTTATATTATATCATAGTCGCTTAGTGAAGCCAACTAGAAACATCATTCTTTACAAAAGGAGCAGAAAAGGAGCTGTCGCATGACGACAATCCTTTTTAAGGGGTTAGGGGTTAGGGGCTAGCAGTTAGTGGTTAGCGGATAGTTCTAAACCATAGAGAAAGCCCCTGGAATGGCAGTTCCAGGGGCTTTCGTGTTTCAATTGCAAAAATTCACTACTTTTACTAACATTATATCATTTAAACTCACTTTGTCAATTATAGCGTACCATTTCCCCATTATGCTATAATGCGAATGTTGCTCGCCCCTATACTGAGCTGGTAAGGGGGTGTTTCAATGCAAAAATTCACTAACTTCTTAATGGCTGTCATGGCAAGTGTAGTATCTTATTACCTTTGCAAGTGGTTAGACACCATTATTTCCCTTATGAGCAACTAGCCCCGGTGCGTCTCCGCTAGACGCCACATAGAGAAAGCCTCTGGAATGGCAGTTCCAGGGGCTTTCGTGCATTTGCATAATACTATATTTCCTACCATTATTATATCATTGAAATAGGTACTATCAATGAATCCCAAATGTTCAAAAAACAATGCATTGGCTTATTTCCTCAAATATTGTATAATATTCGGGATAAACTGAAATTCATTTTTTATTACCAAGGAGAGATTTCTACCATGTTATTTGATACATGTCACATCGGCGGTATTGAAGCGAAGTGCCGCCTTGTCCGTTCTGCTACCTTTGAAGGAATGGGGAACTACGGCCTTCCGACAGAAAAGCTGGCCCAAATGTATGAAAATCTGGCCGACGGCGGTGCCGGTATCATTATTACCGGCATGATGGCTACTACCAAAATGGAACCGCGTCAGCACTGCCAGATCCGCATCGACGATGATGAATGTATTGCCCCGCTGTCCCAGGTCGTCCACCGCGTCCACCAGCACGGCGGAAAAATCATCGCCCAGCTCGTCGTCATGGGGTCCGCCATCCTCCTGCCGGAAATCCCGGAAGGGGAAACGCGCATTATCATCAGCCCCAGCGGCGTTACGGAAAAGGTCGGCAAGTGGACCCAGGAATCGCAGGCCCTGACAGTCGACCAGATCCACGAACTGACGGAAGCCGTCGCCAAAGCCGCTGCCAGAGCCAAGGCCGCCGGTTTCGACGGCGTCCAGTTCCACGGCGCCCACGGCTACCTGGCCAGCAAGTTCTTGTCGCCCCATTTCAACACCCGCACCGATGCCTACGGCGGCAGCCTGGAAAACCGGGCCCGCTTCCTCCTGGAATGTGTCGCCGCCATGCGCCAGGCCGTCGGCGCCGATTATCCGGTCTGGGTCAAATTGAACTGTGCCGATTTCATGAAAGACGGCAGCATGACCTTTGAAGAAAGCAAGCAGGTCATGACCTGGCTGGCCGACATGGGTGTAAACGCCATCGAAGTCAGCGGCGGCAACACATCGTCCCTGCCGCGCAAGGGCCCGATCCGGGCTATCCGCCGCACAAAGGAACCGATGTATTTCAAAGCCTATGCCTCTGAAGCCGCAGCTATGCTGAAAGACAAAATCGATGTCGGCGTCGTCGGCGGTTTCCGCAACGTCAAAGATATCGAAGATACACTGGAATCGACAGACCTGGCTTTCGTGTCCATGAGCCGTCCCTACCTGCGCCAGCCGGACCTGCCGAACCGCTGGAAATCGGGCGATACCGAACCGGCCCTCTGCATTTCCTGTTCCCGCTGCTTCGGTGCCGAAGATGTTGACTGCATTTTCAATAAACAAGAAAAAGCAAAACAAGACGCCTAAAAAAGAGGAAATCGCCCCGAGTTCATAGAATAAATAAAAGTAACGGATTATTTTCACAAAAGGGGGCTGCCCTATGGCAATCATCGTCATCCTTGCCATCTTATTCAGTTGCATACTGCTCATCCTCTGCCTGCCCGTCTCCTACGCCCTTACCATCCATATGGGAACGCCCTTCCACATCGAAGGCCAGGGCCGATGGGGCCGGAAATTGGCTGATGCATCCTGGTCCTATACGCTGGGAGAGGAACCGCATCATGAACTGCATATGTGCTGGAAGCGCAGCCCTGCCGTGAAAGAGTCTGTCGAACCGCCGCCCCCTACAGCGAAAGAGGAAGAAAAAGCCTGGGACGAACTGGAAAAAGAAAGCCAGCGTCTCACGTATGAAGACCTGCTCCGCCAGGAAGGGCCGGATGCTCCGGCACGGAGTGACGCGAAAGAGGCGAAAAAAAAGAAACCGCCCATACGTCACTTCCTGGCCAGCCTCTTCAATGCCGACTTTCTAGCGGCTTTCTTCACCTGGCTGTCGCGCCTGCTCGGCTACGGCCAAATCCGCCGCTTCACCCTGACCGGCATCATCGGCCTCCCTGAACCGCATGAAACGGGGATGCTGGCCGGCACCCTCTATGCCATCTGTCCGGGGAGCGTCACAGACTTACAATTCAATTTCGTAGAGGAACAGTATGACTGTACCGTCCGTGCTTCGGGCCGTCTATATCCGGCAGTGCTGCTTCTGTTTACAGCCGCCTTTGCCGCCTCCCGGCCTGTACGCCGTTTATGGGCTGAGTGGCACGCTGTGAACAAGGAGGAACAACATGGATAACTCGTACATCAAGAACAACTTGGAACAAATTTTTGAAAGTTTCAAAGAAATGATCAAAGTCGAAACCGTCGTCGGCCAGGCCGTCCACATCGGTGACGCCATCCTGGTACCGTTCGTCGACGTCACCTTTGGCTTCGGGTCCGGCGGCGTCAACGGCAAGACCGAAAACGGCCGCAGCAGTGCCGGCAGCGGCGGCGGTGCTAAGATGGAACCGGCAGCCATCCTGGTCATCAAAGGGGACCGGGTAGAAATGTTCTCCATCAAGAAAGATGGCTACCAGGCTTCGGCCTTTGAAAAACTCATCGCCATGGCGCCGGAAATCATCGACAAGATGAAAAAAGACAAATACATTTATATTCACGACGATGAAGAAGACAAAGCAGAAGGCGACGACGAAAAAGCCTGATTCTGTGCAGGTTGTACTTTATCGGTAAGTTTGTTATAATATACGAATAGAACCATAGTAAGAAAGAGTAATTCAGCCGCTCTGCGGCACAGGAGGAATACATTATGAAACTGAAAAAACAATTAGCATCCCTTGCCGTTATGGGAATGATGAGCCTCGTCGCTGCTTCGTCGGCCTTTGCTTCCGGCGTCGGTGTCGTCAACTTCGATACATTGGTACAGTCCCATAAGGACTTCCCGAAAGTCAGCGCCCAGATGCAGGCTGCCGTTAAAGACGCTAACGAACAGTTCGCTAAAAAAGCTCCGAAAATGAAGACCGACCAGGAACGCCAGAACCTCGGCCGTGAATTGGCTCAGAACTTGAGCAAATTGGAAAACAAACTGATCGTCCCCATCGAAAAAGACGTCGTTTCCAAAGTCGAACAGGTCCGCAAGGACAAAGGCCTCGACTGCATCGTAGTCCAGGGTGCCATCATCTCCGGTACTGAAAACGCTACGGATGAAACAGAAGCTGTAAAAGCATTGTTGAAATAGGAGTAAAAAAGCTGCCTCTTTGCGGCAGCTTTTTTTAGTGGTTAGTGGTTAGTGGCTAGTGGTTAGTGGTTAGTGGCTAGTGGTTAGTGGTTAGTGGCTAGTGGTTAGTGGCTAGTGGTTAGTGGTTAGTGGCTCGCGGCTCGTGGCGGCCTCATGGCCGCACCGTAGGGGTCGCACGTGGGCGACCCGTTAGGAACTGGGATGATTCTCCTGGCAAACTGATTGGGATATCAGACATATTCCGGAGCGGGCGCCCCACGCGGTCGCCCCTACAGTGAAATCGCATAATCCCGGGGCGGACGCCCCTACAGAAAAAGGACTATCGTATGAGGGCTTATATCATCGTACGTAGTCCTTTTTTTAACAATCCGCGGTTAGCGTTCGTAGGGGTCCGTGGGCGACCCGTTAGGAATTGGGATGATTCTCCTGGCAAACTGATTAGGAAATCATGCATATTCCGGAGCGGGCGCCCCACGCGGTCGCCCCTACAAATTAAAAACCATCCGCTAACCCCCAACTGCTAACCGCTAAAACACCCTTGACATATACCCCATATCGGTATATTATATCAATGTACCCCATAGGGGTATTTAAATGAAAGGAGAACTCAATTATGGACGAAAAGAAAGTCTGTCCCTGCTGCGATACGGAGAAACATAAGTATCGCAATAAAGAGGGCAAAGAGTATAAATCGCTCATTTCCCGCCTGAACCGCATCGAGGGCCAGGTACGGGGTGTGCGAAAGATGGTCGAAGACGACCGCTACTGTATTGATATCCTGACTCAGGTCAGTGCCATCCAGTCGGCATTGAATTCTTTCAATAAGGAACTCCTGGGCCAGCATATCAAGTCCTGCGTCGTCCACGACATCCGTGAAGGCAAAGACGAAGTCGTCGATGAACTCGTCTGCGCCCTTCAGAAACTCATGAAATAAAGGAGTGAGTCCGTTGAAGCACGAAAAATTCAACATCACGGGCATGAGCTGTTCCGCCTGCTCGTCCCGCGTGGAAAAAGCCGTCAACAAGCTGGACGGCATCGACAAGGCCAGCGTCAACCTGCTGACCAACAGTATGCAGGCCTCGTACGATGAAAATGTCGTCAGCGAGCAAGACATCATCCAGGCCGTCGTCGAAGCCGGCTACGGAGCCAGCCCGGCCGAAGGCGGCAGTCAGAAACAGGCCGGCGCTCCGCAAAAGAGCGCCTCTGACATAGCCAAGGAAGAAATGAAATCCATGAAGCACCGCCTCATCTGGTCCATCGTCTTCCTCATCCCGGTCATGTACATCGCCATGCACCACATGTTCTACGAATGGTTCGGCATCCCCGTACCGGAAGGTTTCCAGTACGTCTTCCACGGCGATGAAAATGCCATTACCTTTGCCTTTACTCAGTTCTTACTGATTCTGCCGATCATGTACTTGAACCGCAAGTATTATGTCAACGGCTTCCGCAACCTCTTCCAGGGCGCCCCGAACATGGACAGCCTGGTCGGCATGGGTTCCATGGCAGCTGCCCTGTACGGCGTCTTCGCCATTTTCCGCATGAGCTGGGGTATGGGTCATGGCGACTGGGCCCTCGTCGCCCAGTACAGCACCAATCTGTACTTTGAATCAGCCGGTATGATCGTCACCCTCATCGACATCGGTAAATATCTCGAAGCCCGCGCCAAAGGCAAGACCAGCACGGCCATCGAAAAATTGATGGACCTGGCGCCGAAACAGGCCACGGTCCTGCGCAACGGCGTCGAAACGGTCATTCCCGTCGAGGACCTCGTCGTCGGTGATGAAATCGTCATCCGTCCGGGTGAAAGCATCCCGGCAGACGGTATCATTTCTGAAGGGACGACCAGCGTCGATGAAGCCGCCATTACTGGCGAAAGCATCCCTGTAGAAAAACAAGTCGGCGATAAAGTCACGTCGGCTACGATAAACAAGACGGGTTTCATCCACATCACAGCCCGCCGCGTCGGCGACGACACGACGATCAGCCAGATCATCAAGCTCGTCGATGAAGCCAGTGCCAGCAAGGCACCTATCGCCAAGATGGCCGATACCATTTCGGGTTACTTCGTCCCGGCCGTCATCACCATCGCCATCATTACAGGCCTCATCTGGTACTTCGTCATGGGCGTCGACGCCGAATTCGCCTTCTCGACGGCCATCTCCGTCCTGGTCATCTCCTGCCCGTGCGCCCTGGGCCTGGCTACGCCAGTCGCCATCATGGTCGGCACTGGCAAAGGGGCTGAAAACGGTATCCTCATCAAATCCGGCGAAGCCCTGGAAACGGCCCATGCCATCGACACGGTCGTCATGGACAAGACCGGTACCATTACCGAAGGCCGTCCGAAAGTCACGGATATTCTTCCCCTGAAAGGCACGAAAGAAGACCTCGTCGCCATCGCTGCTGCCCTGGAAAAAGGCAGCGAACATCCCCTGGCCGAAGCTATTACGACCTATGCCGGCGACCATCAGCTGACCGGCAGGACAGCCAGCGATTTCAAGGCCCTCTTCGGCCGCGGCGTCCAGGCCGTTATCGACGGCAAGACCTATTATGCCGGCAACACGCGCCTCATGGACGAAGCCCATATCGACACCAAAGCCATCACGGCCAGCCTCAATGCCCTGGCCGACGACGGCAAGACGCCGCTCCTCTTTGCTGACGACAAGGAAATCATCGGCATCATCGCCGTAGCCGACGTCGAAAAAGCGACCAGCGCCGAAGCCATTGCCGACTTTGCCAAAATGGGCATCAACGTCGTCATGCTCACAGGCGACAACCAGCGCACAGCCGAAGCCATCCGCCAGCGCCTGCATATTCCCCAGGTCATCGCCGGCGTCCTGCCGCAGGATAAAGAAAAACACATCGCCGCCCTCCAGGCCGAAGGCCATAAAGTCGCCATGATCGGTGACGGCATCAACGATGCGCCGGCCCTGGCCAAAGCCGATCTGGGCATGGCCATCGGTGCCGGGACCGACGTCGCCATCGAAAGCGCCGATGCCGTCCTCATGCGCAGCGACCTCCTCGACGCCGTCAGCGCCATCTGCCTGAGCAAGGCCGTCATCAAGAATATCAAAGAAAACCTGTTCTGGGCTTTCTTCTACAACATCATCTGCATCCCCCTGGCTGCAGGCGTCCTCTATCCGGCCTTTGGCATCCGCCTCAATCCCATGATCGGCGCCGCTGCCATGAGTCTGTCGAGCTTCACGGTCTGCATGAACGCCCTGCGCCTGCGCTTCTTCAAGACGACGCACAGTGCCGATGTTTCACGTGAAACATCGGCGCCGGAAACCAGTAGCCCGAAAGCTGCACAGGCAGCGCCGCAAACGCCGGTTCCCGAAGTGGCAGCCGCTCCGGCTCCGTATCACTATACCCTGTCCATCAAAGGCATGATGTGCCAGCACTGCGTGGCTACGGTCACGAAAGTCCTGAAAGCCATGGACGGCGTCACCGATGCCGTCGTCGACCTCGATGGTCAAAAAGCCGATGTCTCGGCTGACAAAGCTATCTCCGCAGAAGACTTCAAAAAAGTCATCACTACTGCTGGATATACATTACAAAATCTCACTACACCAAAGAAAGAAGAGGATGAAACGATGGAAAAAACATTGAAAATCGAAGGCATGATGTGCCAGCACTGCCAGAAACACGTACACGATGCATTGGCAGCCATGGACGGCGTCACGGCTGTCACTGTCGACTTGGAAGGTAAAAAAGCCGACGTCACGACCAGCAAAGACATCCCGACGGAAGCCTTTGCCAAAGTCATTGCCGACGCTGGTTATGAACTGGTAAAATAAAAGTAAACGTCGTGCCCCTGCCGACTTCGCTGTCCGCCCATATCCTGCCGCCATGACTGCGGACGAACTGCCGGGCCAAAGCCAGGCCGATACCACTGCCGCCGCTCTTGCGGCTCCGCGATTTCTCGCTGCGGTAGAAATACTGGAAGATATGCTGTAAATCCTCTGGGGCAATGCCGCTGCCCGTATCGGCGATCTGGACCTGCACATAGGGTTGGCCCTTCACGGTGACGACGAGCGTCGACACGGTAATCGTACATCCCGCTTCGATATAGCGGATGGCGTTGTTGAGCAGATTATAAATGACCTGATTGATACGGTCTATATCGATGGATACTTTCGGTAAATCCCTGGCCAAGTCCAAATGGACGGTCAGGGATTTTTCGTCGCATAAAGGCTGGAGCATGCTCACGGCCCGTTCCAGGAGGACGTTGATATCATAAGGTTCTTTATGGAGGGTGAGCTCGTTGATTTCAGCCAGTGACAAATCGCGCAGGTCCTGGATGAGCCGGCCCATGCGCAGCGTTTCATCTTCCATGGACAGGAGGACCTTCTTATCCGTCGGGATGACATCGTCGATCATGCCTTCCAGATTACCCTGCAAGATGGCCAGGGGCGTACGCAGTTCATGGGCGATGTTGGCAAAGAGGCGGCGCCGCATCTTATCATTTTTCGCCAGTTCCTGGGACATGTCGTTGAAAGTCTCCGTCAGGGTCCCGACTTCGTCATGACGCTCGACGGGAACCGTCTGGCCATACGTGCCGGACTTGACCTTCTGGACGGCGTCAGTCAGGGCCGACAAAGGCCGCATGATTTCCCGGACAATGAAGTAGCTGATGGTGACGCTGACGGCCAGCATGACCAGGCCGACCCACAGCAGCGACCGGTGGACAGCCGATATATACGTAATTTCCGCCGGCCCATGCATCATTCCGTGCATCATCCCCATGCCCTGATGGCCGTTTCCCATCATTTGCGACATGTTATTCAAATACTGGGAAAAATGGCTGTCCATCTGATTATTGACCAGGATGAGCAGGATGGCGATGGTCAGGAAAATTAGGATAAAGACCATCCCGGTCAGGCGGATGACGATGCTGTCAGCTTTCTTCATGATTCCCTCCGTCGAATTTATAACCGATACCGTATACGGTCAGGATATACATCGGATGGGCCGGGTCGGGCTCCAGTTTCTTGCGCAGGTTGCGGATATGCGTGTCGATAGTCCGTTCATAACCTTCAAAGCCATAGCCGCCCTGTACTTTATCCACGAGCTGCATGCGGCTGAATACCCGACCCGGTGCCGAGGCCAGGACCAGCAGGAGATTGAATTCCGTCGGCGTCAGGGTGATGGGCTGCTGTCCCCGCAGGACGGTAAATTTTTCCTTGTCGATAGTCAGGTCCCGTATGGTATACGACGTCGTCTGCTGCAGCACTTCACCGCGGGTCCGCCGCAGCAGACTGTAGACGCGGGCAATGACTTCCTTGACGTGGAAAGGCTTGGTCACATAATCGTCGCCGCCCATGTTGAGGCCGACCAGGCGGTCCGTTTCATCGTCCTTGGCCGACAGAAAAATGATGGGTATATCGCTGAACTGGCGGATGCGGCGGCAGACTTCGAAGCCATCCATGCCGGGCATCATCAAATCGAGGAGCATGATTTGCGGCTTCTGGGTACGCAGTGTATGTAACGCCGTCATGCCATCATGGGCGACATAGACCATGAACCGCTCCTGCTCGAAATAGGACCGCAGCAAGGCACAGAGTTTTTCATCATCATCGACGATCAAAATCGAATTCGTTCGCAAAAATTCCACCTCCCGATTATTTTCACAACCAATTTTTTTCTATTTCCCGTTGCAGCTCTTCAAACATGGCGATGTGCTTTTCCTTGCTGTCCTTGATGATATTATTGGCAATTTCTTCATTATAAGAATGGGCTACATTGTTCCGGTCCCGCAACGCCTCCAGCCAGCAATCCTCATCGTCAATCAGATTGGCCTGATAAGCCATTTTGATAATCGCCCGCGGTGACCCTATCTTATGCTGGCTATAGCCATTGTTTTCCAATACTTCTTTCATGGCTTTCCCAGCCTGTTCAAAGCAGATTTCATAAAGGGAAACCATTCCCGTTTGGACGACCGTCGAATAAGGCGGTATTTCTTTGAGGTTATTCAAGGCTTTGCAGAAATTCTCATACTTTTTCATATATAACAACTCCTTCCCGTTGGATAGCGGCTCGTAGTTCGGGCTGGACCGGTTCATCTAAATCGACGACATCGAACATGAGCAGCGTCGGTATGACCTCGTCGACATCGAGAGAAAACCGCGTGACATTTCCACCGCAGACAGCCAGGTCAATATCACTGCGTTCCCAATTATCGCCACGGGCACGGGAGCCAAAAAGAATGACTTTTTGAATATCGTATTGTTTAGCCAGAGCGATGATGCCCTCTAAAATCGGCTGCGCTAAGTCCATCGTGTTCACCTCTTTTTGCATTAATTATAGCATGAAAAAAGGCGCTGTCGTATGAAGACAGCGCCTTTTTCTGTAGGGGCGCCACGTGGGGCGCCCGCTCCAGGATATGTACGATTCTCCCCCAAAAAGCTAATTAGGAAATTCTAACATAACCTGCGGCGGGCTTGCCACGTGCAAGCCCCTACAGATGGGAACAGCTTATGCGGGCGCCCTCTGGGACGGCCCCTACGAAGCCACGAACCACCGAACCACTAGCCACTAGCCACGAAACTACATCTTGCTGTGGTCCATCTGGCCGTTATTGTTATTCATCTGGCCATTCATTTGACCGTTCATCTGGTCATGATTCATCTGGCTATGGTCCATCTGACTGTGGTCCATAGGCATATTGCCGTTCATCTGCATCTGCATGTTGTTCTGTTTCGGCGGGACGTAGCCTGCGAGCTGCGGGTCGGCCATGCCGAAGACCATGGCTAAATGGGTGAACAAGACGAAGAGAATCATGAGGACGATGTGTTTCTTGATTTTTGCCGTTGTATCGAGGCCCTTAAAGATGATGCCCAATTCCTGCAAGAGGATGAGGACGGCCGGGATGACGCCCAAGACATAAGCCCAGATAGAAATGTAATCAATCGGGCCGCGCCACTGGATAGTCGGCACGTAGGATGTGACGATGTATACTGTAGCTACGATGAAGAAGACACCCAGGATGAGGCCGCAGACGTGGCTCAGGCTGTCCCATTTTTCACTGCGGCTGTCCTTGTAGAGCAAGGAAAAAGCACCGGCAGCCAAAATCGTTTCGGCCAGTACCATCGGTACGAGCATGAAGAGAATCAAAAACCAAGGTTCATGGAGCGATAAGAGTTCCATGTAGTGAGTCATTACCATATTGTTTTCCCCCTTTGATTAGAACGGCTTACTGTTGAGCGCTATAGGCAGGGCAATCCTGACGGCCCTGACAACCGCGCTGGCCATCAGCCCGGCAGCCGCGGCGCGGTCCCTGGCAATAGCCATTTCCAGTATAGCAGTTATCCTGGTCATCATAGCAGGCACGCGGTCCCCGGCAATACCTGTTACCGTTGTCATAACACGTATAGCCCGGGCCGTAAGTCCCTGACGATGAACCATCTGAAGCAGCTGGTGTCGCTGCAAAGGCGGAAAAACCGGCAATCACTACGAGTGCAGCCAATCCGGCTAAGATTTTTTTCTTCATCACGAAAACCTCCTTTGTAGTACCCCTCTGTTTATGCTTCTACTATACCAGAGGGGTGCGAAAAAGATGTGGAGGAAATGTGAAGATAATGTGAAGATTTCCTTAGCCCAAGATGACGTTATCGATGAGACGCGTCTTGCCGATGCGGACGGCGATAGCCAACAGGCTTTCCTGGTCGACCGTCGCAATCGGTTTCAAGGCCGGGAAGGAGAAGAGATCGACGTAGTCGATAGAAGCCATCGGTTCCGACTGGATTTCCTTGGTCACGATGGATTTCAGTGTTTCTACATCCTTTTCGCCGCCTTCATAAGCGGCTTTGGCTTTGCGCAGGCTGCGGGACAGAACCAGGGCCGCCTGTTTTTCTTCCGGCGAAAGGTAAGCATTGCGCGAGCTCCGGGCCAGACCGCTTTCTTCGCGGACGATGGGGACCATATTGATGTGGACCGGGATATTGAGGTCGCTGACGAAACGGCGGACGACGACGACCTGCTGGGCGTCTTTCTGACCGAAGAAGGCTTCATCGGCGCGGGTAATGTTCATCAATTTCGTGACGACCGTAGCGACGCCGCGGAAATGGATAGGCCGCTGAGCCCCGCAGAGTTTATGCGTAATGTCGCCGTCGACATTGACATAGGTGCAGTAGCCTTCAGGATACATTTCCGACGGTTCCGGATGGAAAACGGCATCGACGCCGACGCTTTCCAATTTCTGGCAGTCTTCATCGAAGCGACGCGGATAAGCATCATAGTCTTCGTTCGGGCCGAACTGGGTCGGATTGACGAAGACCGAAGCGATGACGACGTCGCATTTGGCCTTGGCAGCCCGCATCAGGGTCAGATGACCTTCGTGGAGCGCACCCATAGTCGGGACCAGGCCGATAACCTTACCAGCCTTTTTCTGTTCACCAGCAAATGCCTGCATTTCTTTGACAGTACGGAAAATTTTCATGATTGTAAGACTCCTTTGAAATATGAATTAATGAGTAGGAACACTCGATTTATCGACAGACAGGGCACGAGCCTTTTCTTCGGCTTTTTCATCGCGGCGCGAGAAGAAATTGGCCACAATGGACCCGGAAATATTGTGCCATACGCTGAAAATAGCGCCGGGAATGGCCGCTGCCGGGTTGAAATATAAGACGGCCAAAGACGCAGCCATGCCGGAATTCTGCATACCCACTTCGATGGCTACGGTCCGGGATTTACGCGAATCGAGGCGGAACAATTTGGCCATGCCATAGCCCAGGGCCAGGCCAAAGACATTGTGCAAGATGACGATAGCCGCCATGAGCAGGCCGACGTCAAAGAGACGCGATGCACTGAGGGATACGACGCAGCCGACGAGGATGACAATAGTCGCTACCGATACGACGGGCATGGCCGGCAGGACTTTTTCGACGCCGCGGGCGAAGAAATGATGAGCCGCCAAACCGAGCAGGACCGGTACCAGGACCATTTCCGCAATGGAAATCATCATGGATACGAAGGAAACATGGATCCAGGCGCCTGCCAGGAACCAGGTCAGGGCCGGCGTCACGATAGGCGCCAGGAGCGTCGTCGACATGGTCATCGAGACAGACAGGGCGACGTCGCCTTTGGCCAGATAAGAGATGACATTCGATGCCGTCCCACCCGGGCAGGTCCCGACGAGGATGACGCCAATGGCCAGTTCCGGCGGCAGGGCAAAAAGGCGTACCAGGGCCCAGGCCACGAAGGGCATGATGAGAAACTGAGCGACGACGCCGATGAGGACTTCCCACGGCTGCTTGAAGACGGTCTTGAAATCTTGTACAGTCAGGGTCATGCCCATGCCGAACATGACAATCCCCAGCAGCCAGCCAACGTACGGGCCGACCCATTGCAAGGTCTGGGGCCATACGGCGCCGACAATACCGATGAGGACGACGAAAATGGCCATGTTGTTTACCAGAAAATCACAACACTTTTTCAATAAAAAAACCTCCCTATGAGAATCTGGGGCAAAAGAAACAAAAAAAACACCTTCCGGCACAGACCGAAAGGTGTCTAAGCGACAAACGTCCATATTGGCAGGCGAAATTGTGAAAAATCCCACGTATTTCAGCACTACCAACAAATGATGAGCCATCCTTTCTGTCTCGGTCCAAAGCAGATCCAAGCAGATGAAAAAACCATCTTGAAAAATATCCGAAAAAAGTATAACTCACGATACGTGATGTTATCTTTTGCCTCGGCCGTATCATACCATATTTAGGAACTTGATGCAATGGCCTTTCTTGCTAACCTTGACGTATCGGTAAATTTTCCTTTTTCATGAATTATAAATTATATTTATCCGCTCACGACAAAAAATGTGCATTTTATGTCACGTTGAATATTTAAGCAAAAAATCACGCTATAATAGGAATTGCAAAGACAAGTGTTTCCCTATCACAAACAGAAAGGAGGTATCCTATGCGGAAAAAAGTCATCTTCCACCTTGTCGGCGGCGGCATCCAGGTCGAGGAAATCAATCATATCCTCTTCGTCAAAAGCGACGGCCACGTCCAGCAAGTCCATACCGTAGATGGCTCCATGCTGGAAACGCGCCAATCCCTGTCAGCCATGCTGCAGACCTTTGAATCCATCGTCCCCGGCCAGTTCGTCTCTCCCGGAAAAGGTTATATCGTCAACCAGTCCGCAATTCACATCATAAAGAGTGAGTACATCGAAGTGAAGGGGCACAAAATCCCCCTGGCCAAACGAAAATATCGCCAGTTCCAGGAAGATTATTTCAAATTCATTTTCCAAAAAGACGCATAAAAATCCCAAAAATTTCAGCATTTCCGGTACCTTTTATTTTTGTACGCAAAATTAAGGTCCCTGTCAAATCTTTATACAGAAAGGGTGCGATAATATGAATAAGATATTTAAAGTCATCTGGAGTAAATCAAGAAATTGCTACGTCGTAGCATCGGAATTAGCCAAAGGCCATACCAAGGCCTCCAGCACAGGCGATAAGACCAGACGCCTGGCCCTGGCCGCCATCACGGCCCTCATGCTCCTCCCGGTCGGAGGGTTTAGCTATGCAGCGGATGCCACCATAATGGTGGAACCAGCTGGCACTGGTTCTACTACGGCAGTAGAAGTTTATACCAAAGATGGGATAGATAACGGGATAACAAGCCTGCAGGAAGATATTGAAAAATCTAATCAGCAAGTTCAAGCTAGCCTTCAGGCCAGTGATGCTGCCATTAAGGAAGAAGCACTGAAACGGAAATACTCTATGACGAATCCGGAAAAGGCAGATGCCGCTGAAGCTGCTGCCCGGTAAGCTGCCGATACGGCTCTGGATACCCGGATTACCAATGTGAAGGAATATCTGGAAAAACAGACATCTGATAACTATGTGAGCAAGGCCGATGCGGCCGTACAGGATGGGGCTGTTGTAAAAGCCGCCAACACCATTGGCGACAACGTGACCAAACTGGACGCCGCCCTGGCCAACGGTTCCACCCTCATCGACATCATAAAAGATTCGACAACAGGCATGGTCAGCAGTGCCGTAACGGATGGCAACATCAGTACCGGTATCAGTCAGAGTGCCAAAGACATCAGCCTGAGTGCTGCTGGCGGAACCATTGCCAATGCTGCTCAGAACATTACCAACACGGCCAGCGAATCCATTACCAATACCGTAGGTAAAACGACGGTAACGACGACGGACAGTGGAACAACCTTTGAAAACACGGACCACAACACGGCCATTAAAGATGAGACCATCACGAAGACAACCATTGCCGGCAACACCCTCACAACGGGTCAGGCTACGATGAATTATGCCGATATCATGAAGGACCTCGGTGTCCGCGGCAATGTGACGGTCGATGGTGATACGACGCTTGGCAAAGAAGGAGCCGATACTAAACTCACTGTCAACAGCAAGTCAACGTTTAAAGACACAGTTAAGTTGGAAAAGACGCTGGAAGTCGACGGGACCTCTACATTTAACAACAAAGTAACCGTCACTAAAGGCGGACTCGATGTAAACAGCGGCACGACGACGGATACGCTCCACGTCACCAGCACGTCCACCTTCGACGGCGCAGCCACCTTTAAGGATGCAGTCAATATGGAAAAAGACCTCTCGGTTGGTGGCAATGCTACGGTTGCTGGCAGCATGACTGCTTCTTCCTACAAAGTCGGCGACAAGACTTACATCGATTCCAACGGCATCAACGCCAACAATCAGAAGATTGTCAACGTAGCAGCCGGTGACCTTTCGGCCAGCAGCACGGACGCTGTCAACGGGACCCAGCTCTATCAGACTAATGAACGCGTCGCTAGCGTCGAAAATCGGGTAGACACGGTTGAAAACCGCGTCAGCAATCTGGACAGCCGCGTCGACAAAGTCGGGGCTAACGCAGCGGCATTGGCCAACCTGCATCCCCTCGAATTCGATGCTGATTCCAAGTGGAACATTGCAGCTGCCGTCGGCGGTTACAAAGGCGAAACGGCTACGGCTATCGGCGCCTTCTACCGGCCGAATGAAAACGTCATGGTCAATGTTTCGTCGTCCTTCGGAACAGGCGAAAACATGTATGGCGGCGGCATTTCCCTCCGCATCGGCCAGGGTGGCAACAAGGCAAGACGCAACGCCACGAACGGCCTGACAGACCGTGAAAAAGCGATGCAGAAGCAGATCGACTCCCTGACCAACCGCCTCGATGCCCTTCTGTCGGTCATCAATCCGAATATGTCCAAAGACTTCCCGGACGTACCGGAAAACCACTGGGCCTATGAAGCCGTCAGCCGCCTCGCCGGCAATGGCGTCATCCAGGGCTACGAAGACGGTAAATACCACGGCGATCGTACGATGACCCGCTACGAAATGGCAGAAATCATCTACAACGCCCTCTCCAAAGGCGCCAAAGCCGAAAAGAAACTGGTCGAAGAATTCAAACCAGAACTCCAGGCCATGGCCGCACAGAAAAAAGCATAGCATAAAAAAGGGAGCTGTCGCATCGCGACAGCTCCTTTCAAGTTGTTAGTGGCTAGTTGTTAGTTGTTAGCGGATGGGTTTAAATTTAAAGCTTTTCTCTGCAAACTACAAACTCTGTACTACAAACTATAAAGTAAACGGGGCATCACATGATGGCAGAAACCTTCGTGCGACAAGCCTTTTTTACGCTGTAGGGGTCGCCCGTGGGCGATCCGTTAGGAGTGTGGACGACTTTCTTAGCAAGACGATTGGGGAATCCTACAGCTCCTGATAGGAGAATTATTCAAATGTCCAACGGGCTTGCCACGTGCAAGCCCCTACGAAAACGCAGGCCGCCCTTGGGGACGGCCCCTGCGAACTGCGGCCTGCGTTTTCTCTCTCCTTGTATTTTTCTTCGTTTTAGCCTATAATAACGTTACTTATTGGCATATTATGTTCCCATAGACGGAACTAAGGTTGCAAATTTTTAAATTTATAAGTCAAAGGAGGATGGAGAGAAAATGTCGATTCAATTGTGTATTGTCATCTTATACATCATTTTATTATTTGCCATTTCTTTCTATGTCAAACGCCGGGCCAGTCAGAACCCGACAGAGTATTTATTTGCAGGGCGCCAGTTTTCTACGGGCCTGGTCGCCGTCAGTATCACGGGCATGGCCGTCGGCGCGGCTTCGACCGTCGGCGTCGCTGAAAGTGCAACGAAAATCGGTCTGGCTGCCGGCTGGTACAATGCGGCCTGGGCTATCGGCGCCATCATCATGGGCTTTGTCGCTGCCGGTAAGTACCGTTCCCTGAACTGCACGACCATTCCGGAACTCTTTGAACGGAGTTACGATAAAAAAGCCCGCATCATCAGCGTCATCGGCCTGTCCCTGATCATGATCTGCATCACGTCCCTGCAGTACGTCGCCGGCGGTTCGATTTTACACGCCCTCATGCCGGATATCTTCTCCATGCATGCCGGCATGATTACCAGTGCCGTCGTCTTCGTCGGCATCACAGCCATCGGCGGCCTCTGGTCTTCCGGTTTATCGAATATCCTCAGCGTCACCGTCATTTACCTCGGCATCCTCTATTCCCTCGTCCGAATCCTTCTCCGCGACGGCGGCATCAGCGGCATCAACGCAGCCCTGCCGGCAGCGGATTTTAACTGGTTCTCGCCCATGGGCGGCCTGTCCTTTGCCGTACTCCTGGGCTGGATCATCGTCATGACGACCCAGGCCATCACGGCTCAGGGGCCGGTCCAGATTGCCTGCGGCGCCAAGAACGCCAAGGCAGCCCGCAGGGGCTTCATCCTCGGCGGCCTGCTCATCTTCCCGGTCGGCTTCTTGTCGGCTATCCTCGGCCTGGCTGCCAAAGCCCAGTTCCCGGGCATCAATCCGACCATGGCTCTGCCGCAGATCATCATGAGTCTCGACCCGTTCTCGTCAGGGATGACCCTGGCTGCCCTCTGGGCGGCTGATGTATCGACGGCCTGCACGATTCTCCTCGGCGCCGGTACTCTCATCTCTCAGGACATTTTTAAACGTTTTATCAAACCGGATATTTCCGAAGCAAGCTACGTCAAGGCCAACCGCCTAATCATCCTTATCATCGGCGCCGGTACGTTGTGGCTGGCCTTCAACGCCGTCGGCATCGTCAAAGTTATGCTCATCGGTTTGAGCCTGACGACGGCCTTCACGCTGGTCTTCCTTTGCACCATGTTCTGCCCGTCCCTGTGCCGCAAGAACACGGCCTTCTGGACGACCCTGGTCGGCATCATCGGCCTCTTTGCCTGGCAGCTCTGCCCGCAGATCCGCGTCCTGCCCCACGTCATTTATTTTGAATGGATCATCTGCATCATCACCCTCCTCGTCGTCCGCCTCATCGATAAGACACCTATCAAGATGCCGGAGTTGAAGGAGTAGCAGTAAGTAGTCAGCTGCTTGCTGCTCGTAGGGGCCGTCCTGTTAAGGCGGCCCGCTTCGGGATATGTACGATTTCTCCAGCAGATTAGCCGTAGCCGGAAGATTCGTACATCCCCAGGAGTGTGTGCCCCACGTGGTCGCCCCTACGAATCATGAATCACGAACAACGATAAAGGGCTTGTCGCTTGCGACAAGCCCTTTACTTTTTCCCACAAGATGGTATAATAATAAGCATAAATTTATTTTTATTCAATTTCTGGAGGGGATTGTATGGATACGAAAAAATTAGGTGCTGCTTTGCTTACAGGCGTATTAGCCGCTTCGATGCTGGCCGGCTGCGGCAGTGACAAAAAAGATGCTGCCAACGATACGAAGAAACCGCTTCGCGTCGCTACCAATGCGACGTTTGTTCCTTTTGAATTCAAGGATAACGACCAATCGACGGAATATAAGGGCTTTGAAATGGACTTGATCCGCGCCGTAGCCAAAGAAATGGGCCGTGATGTCGAATTCAACAACATCGCTTTTTCCGGTATCATCCCCATCATCCAGCAGGGTGACATGGATATCGCCGCTACGGGCATGACCGTCACCAAGGAACGGGCTCAGAAAGTCGCCTTTGCCGCTCCGTTCTACGAATCGAAACTGGTCATCTTGACACCGAAAAACAGCGGCGTCCATTCCGTAGCCGACCTGCAGGGCAAACAGATTGCCGTCCAGATCGGTACGACTGGCGCTAAATACGCCGAAGAACAGGGCTATACGATCAAACAGTTCGACAATAACTCCGAAGCCATCATGGAACTCCAGGTCGGCGGTTCGCCGGCAGCCATCCTCGATAAACCGGTTGCCGATTACTTCCTGACCCAGGACGGCAAAGATAAATTCGACGTCATCGACATCCCCGATACCAAACCGGAATACCTGGCCTTCGCCATCAACAAGGACAACAAGGAATTGTTGAAACAAGTCAACGACGCCATGGCCAAACTGAAAGAATCGGGCGAATTCCAGAAAATCTACAAAAAATGGTTCAACACCGATATGCCTAACCTCCCGACCAGCTCGGAAGAAGTGCTGAAGTAATGGTTATCAGGTCCTAGGGGCTCGCACGTGGCGAGCCCGCTTGGGGGGTGTACGATTTCCCGGCTAGCCTGCTGAGAGTATCATCCAAATTCCTAACGGGTCGCCCACGTGGCGACCCCTACAATGCAAAAAAAGCTCCCCTTCACAGGGGAGGCCGATGGCTAACAACTAACCACTAACAACTTTAAAGGGCTTGTCGTCATGCGACAAGCCCTTTTTTATTACTTGCTCAAATCAAGAGAGCGTACTTTTTCACGGAGCGGCAGGACCGACGGTGGGCTGACGGAGAGTTCGTCTACGCCCATGCGCAGGAACGTTTCGGTCAGTGTCAGGTCTGCACCGAGTTCGCCGCAGATGCCGACCCAGATGCCGGCTTTGTGGCCATTTTCGATGGTCATCTGGATGAGTTTGAGGACAGCCGGATGATGGGGATCGAAGAAGGCATCGAGCTGGGTCTGCTGACGGTCGATGGCCAGGGTATACTGGGTCAAGTCGTTGGAACCGATGCTGAAGAAGTCGACTTCCTTAGCCAGTTCTTCACTCATGACGGCAGCAGCCGGTGTTTCGACCATGATGCCGATTTCCATATCTTTATCGTAGGCAATGCCTTTTTCATCCAATTCCTGACGGACTTCGTTGAGGATTTCTTTGCACCGCTGTACTTCCCAGACGGAAATGATCATCGGGAACATGATAGCGATCTTGCCATAAGCCGAAGCGCGCAGGAGAGCGCGGAGCTGCGTCTTGAAGAGGTCGACGCGGGTCAGGCAGATGCGGATAGCACGCATGCCCATGGCCGGGTTTTCTTCCGGGTCGAGCTGGAAGTAGTCGACTTTCTTGTCGGCGCCGATATCCAGGGTACGGATGACGACGGTCTTGCCCTGCAGGGCTTCAGCAGCCTGTTTATAGGCTTCGAACTGCTGGTCTTCCGTCGGATAATCGCTGCTTTCGAGATACAGGAATTCGCTGCGGAAGAGGCCGATGCCTTCGGCGTCGTTGGCCAGAACCTGCGGCAGATTGCCAGGGTTGCCGATATTGGCATAAAGGTTGATCTTCTTGCCATCTTTGGTAACCGTCGGGACGCCGCGTACCTGTTCCAGAGCGGCTACGCGAAGTTCTTCTTCCTTCTGTTTCTGCTTCATGGCCGCCATGGTTTCTTCATCCGGATTGATGTAGACCGTGCCCGTCGTGCCATCGATGATGGCCGTCATGTTGTCGACGTCGTTGTGGAGCTGTGTGCCCGTGCTGACGACGGCAGCGATGCCCAGGGTGCGGGCCAGGATGGCCGTATGCGAGTTCGTGCTGCCTGCTGACGTAACAAAGCCGAGAATCTTATCCGTATCGAGCTGTAACGTTTCGCTGGGAGCCAGGTCATCGGCTGCGATGATGACGTGGTCATAATTGCTGAAGTCGATTCCCGGGCCGCCGCAAAGCTGCTGTTCTACACGGCGGGAGATGTCGAGGACGTCGGCTGCGCGGGCCTGCATATAAGCATCTTCCATGGAACGGAACATTTCAGCAAATTCCTGAGCCGTCTGGTCGACAGCGGCTTCAGCATTCATTTTTTCATCGCGGATCTTGGTTTCAATACCTTCGATATAGTCATCGTCATCAAGCATCATCTGATGGACTTCAAAGACAGCGGCTTGTTCTTCACCGACTTTGTCTACAGCCTTGACATACAAGTCCTTGAGCTGGCCGATAGCTTCTTCGCGGGCTTTCTGGAAACGCGCGATTTCGGCATCGACGTCTTCGATTGGCCGTACGGCCGTAGAAATCGTATTACGATGGAACAGTGCCAGCGGTCCGATGCTGATACCGGAGAAGACACTTTTACCTTTTAACGTCAGCATGTACTTTCCCCCTCAAAGAAATTAGAAGTTTTCTTTCAAGAAGGCTTCTACAGTACTAGCTGCCTGTTCTTCGTCTGCGCCTTCTACTTGTACTTTAATCGTTTCGCCCTGTTTTACGCCGAGAGCCATGACGGTGAAGATTTTCTTCAAATCGCCTTTGCGGGCGCCTTTGAATACGCTGATATTGGATTCAAATTTTTTTGCTTCTTTGACCAAAAGGCCTGCCGGACGAGCGTGGATACCCTGGGGATCAGTGACAACAAATTCAAATTCTTTCATGACAAATTCCTCCTTTTAGGAAATATAGAAGATGAGATAAAGCTACATAATATAGTGTATACGATTTATAGCGATAACGCAATCAGTCTTGCGGACGTTTTTTGCGGAAAATACCGAGCAGGATAGCTGCGACGATGACGCCGGCCACTAAGGCGACGATGTACATAGGCCAGTTGGTGATGACACCGAAGACGAAGATACCGCCGTGAGGAGCCGGAAGGGCGCAGTTGAAGAGCATCGACAAGGCACCGGCGACAGCGGCGCCGATAGCGCAGGGCGGGATGACGTGGACCGGGTCCGATGCGGCGAAAGGAATGGCCCCTTCGGTGATGAAGGACAGGCCCATGATGAAGTTGGTAATCGTCGACTGGCGTTCTTTCGGTGTGAATTTACCTTTAAAGATGAGCATAGCCAGGGCGATAGCCAGAGGCGGAACCATGCCGCCGACCATGACCGAAGCCATGATACCCGAGCTGACAGCCTGACCGCTGGCACTCATGAGCGAGGCCGTACCGAAAACGTAAGCGGCTTTGTTAATCGGGCCGCCGAAGTCGATGGACATCATGCCGCCGAGGATGAAGCCGAGGACGATACGGCTCGACGTGGTCATGCTGTTGAGGACGTCGAAGAGCCACGTATTGAAAACAGAAGTCGGCGGATTGATGATATAAGTCATGATGACGCCGATGAGGACCAGGCCGAGGACCGGATAGAAGAGGATGGACTTCGTGCCGTCCAGCGCTTCCGGCAGATGGGCCAGGGCTTTTTTCAGGAAAATGATGAGATAGCCTGCGATGAAGCCGGCAAAGAGGGCGCCGAAGAAACCGGAACCGCCTGTCGTTGCCAGGAAACCGCCGACGATACCGGGCATGAGAGCCGGCCGTTCACCGATACTCATGGCGATATAGCCTGCCAGGATAGGCATCATCATGCTGAAGGACAGGCCGCCGACATTTTTCAGGAAAGCAGCCAGCGGCGTGCCGCTGCCGAAGTTGGCCGTACCGGCGTTATCCATGTCGCAGAGGAAAGCCAGGGCGATGAGGATCCCGCCGCCAATGACGAAGGGAAGCATATGGGATACGCCGTTCATCAAGTGCTTATAAATCTGACGGCCGACGCTTTCTTTTTCAGCGCTTTCGACATCGACGGCTTCCGACGACGATTCATTGCCCTGATAAATGGGTGCTTTGCCGTCGAGGACGGTCTGGATGAGTTCTTCCGGGATCTTGATGCCGTTGGCGACTTTCGTGAAGATGACCGGTTTGCCGGCAAAACGCTGGACCGGTACGTCTTTATCGCAGGCGACGATGACGCCGACAGCGCGGTCGATATCGGCCTGGGTCAGGTGATTCTTGACACCGCCGGAACCATTCGTTTCGATTTTGATGTCGACGCCCATGGCAGCGGCTTTGTTTTCCAGGGCTTCTGCTGCCATGTAGGTGTGGGCAATGCCCGTCGGGCAGGCTGTGACGCCGATGACGTAGGGACGATCCGACGGAGCGGCCGTTTCCGTTTCAGCCGGTGCTTCTTCGGCAGCGGCTTCAGCGGCAGCTTCTGCTTCTTCAGCTGCGACCTGTTCGGCTTCGGCCTTGTCGATGATAGCCAGGTATTCTTCCGGCGTCTGGGCCTTCATCAGGTTGTCGCGGAAATCGTCGTCCATGAGCATACGGCTCAGACGGCTCAAGACTTCCAGATGGACGTTGGCACCGCCAGCCGGAGCGGCGATGAGGAAGAACAAGTGAGCCGGTTCGTCGTCGAGGCTTTCGTAGTCGACGCCGTCGCGGACAATCATCGAAGCCAGGCCCGGTTCGTTGACGGCTTCCGTCTTGGCGTGGGGAATGGCGATGCCTTCACCGATACCCGTACTGCCTTCCTGTTCACGGGCGAGGACGCGCTGCTTGTACAGCTCTTTGTCGTTCAGGTTGCCGCCGGCGGCCATGAGGTCGACCAGGTGGTCGATGGCAGCGGCCTTGTCGGCTACAGACGCATTGAGGTCGATGCTCTGTTTCTTGAGTAAATCTACAATACGCATTATTTCTCTCCTTCTCTTCTCAACTCTCTACACAAAAATGCGCGTTTCTTTATAAGTTAGCGTATACTTCCTTGATATCGTCTTCCGTAGCCAGCCATTCATGGAAGGCCGATGCACTGCCGGCGCTGATGCCCATTTTCAAGGCTTCCTGGAGGTCGCCCTTGGATGCTTCGAAACCGGCCAGGAACCCAGCGACCATGCTGTCGCCGGCACCGACGGAGTTGACCAGCGTGCCTTTCGGGGACTGGCGGCGGTAGACCTGGCCGTCTTCGCCGAGGAGCAGGGCGCCGTCACCGCCGAGAGATACGAGGACGTTGCGGGCCCCCATGGCCTGGAGCTGTTTGGCGCAGACGATGATTTCTTCATCCGTATGAAGGTCGACGCTGAACAATTCGCCTAATTCAAAGTTATTCGGTTTGATGAGGAACGGTCTATATTTGATGACATTCTTCAAAAGGTCGCCTGTGGCATCGACGACGACGCGGATATCGCGGTCCTGGAGGCGTTTGAGGATCTGTTCGTAAATATCATCGGGAATATCGCTGGGGATGCTGCCGGCCAATACCAGGGTGTCACCGGCTTTGAGGGTATCGATCTGGGCCAGCAGGGCTTGCAGTTTTTCTTCGGGAATATGCGGTCCCATGCCATTGACAGCCGTTTCATCATCGGCGCTGACTTTGAGGTTGATGCGCGAGCAGCCTTCGTCGAGGGTGATGAAATCCGTATCGCCGCCGTTGATTTTGGCCAGGCGTTCAATTTCCCGGCCTGTGAAACCGGCGATGAAACCGAGCATCTTAGAAGGAATATGAAGGTTTCCCAGGACGAGGGACACGTTGATGCCTTTGCCGCCGGGATAGATCATTTCCTGTTCGGCCCGGTTGATGTCACCGGCCGTGAAGGTCTTCATATGGACGACATAGTCTAACGATGGATTGAACGTAACTGTATAAATCACAGGATATGCACCTCCGTAATCTGCTGATAAGGCCGGTAATCGACGTGTTCTTCATCTTTGGCCGTAATCAGCGTAACCATTGATAAGTCTGCAAATGTAATGTGCGAAGATAAACCGAATTTACTGGAATCGGCCAGGACAAAGCGGTCCAGGCACTGGCCTACGGCAGCGCGCTTACAGACAGCTTCTTCATCATCCGGCGTCGTACAGCCGGAATGGGGAGCGATTCCATTGGCTCCGAAGAAGCCCTTGGTGAAATGATAGCGGCCGATCATATCCCGCATATCACTGCCGACAATGGCTTCCGTATCGCCTTTGACCCGTCCGGGCAGGATGTAGACGCGGCTGCCGCTGCGCCCCAGTTTCTGGGCCAGCGGGATGCTGTTGGTCACGAAGGTCGCTTCAGATCCGGCCAGGAAATCGGCCATCTGTTCCGTCGTCGAACCGGCATCGAGATAGACGAAGTCATCCTTCTTGATCAGGCTGGCCGCATACTGGGCGATGCGGCGTTTATCGCTCATATGAATGGAATACTTGTCCTGCAGATTTTCCATATCCGCTTCATATGAAGAATCATCGCGCAGCGTCGTGGCGCCGCCATGGACGCGGCGCAGGCGGCCTTCCCGGTCCAGCGTGAGTAAATCCCGACGGACCGTCGATTCGGAAATGTTCAGAAAACTTACTAAGTCCTGAACCGAAACGGCCCCACTCGTATTGACAAGACGCATGATCTTTTCATGTCTTTCTTCTGTCAACATCGTATCACTTCCCTTTTTATCCTCCTTTGGCCTCATTATACCGTTATATTCAATCACTTTCAATCAAATTCATTCATTATAATCAAAAAGCAATCATTTTTCGTTCATCTATGCGTCCAACTCATTAAGTGATTTTATTCACATATGTAAAGAGGCTGTCGCAGGTGCGACAGCCTCTTTAAGTGGTTAGTGGCTAGCAGTTAGTGGTTAGCAGATGGCTTTAAATTTAAAATCATCTCTGCAAACTACACACTCCGTACTACAAACCATAAAGAAAAAGGACGGCACATGATGGCAGAAACCTTCGTGAGACAGCCCCGCAGGCCGCAGGTCGCCGCGACATCACAGATGTCGCTGTAGGGGCCGTCCCAAAGAGCGGCCCGTTGTGGGAATCCCGTGAAATGCCATTTGCTGATATCATTATTCACAGGTCGCAAAACCATTCCTCATAGACCAGTTGAGTATATCTCCCATTGTTCACAACGGGACGCCCAAGGCTCCCTTTATAGGGGAGCTGGCCGCCGAAGGCGGTCTGAGAGGTTAAAGAGCATCCCCCTACGCACGAGGCCACAGGCCTTGGATTATTTGTCGCCTGGCTGCGATTCGTTCATCGTTCATCGTTCGTCGTCATCGAAAAAAAAGCTGCCGCATGAGCGACAGCTTTTTTTCGTTGTAGGGGCGACCCGTGGGGCGCCCGCGTGCGCCCCCCTACGACGAACGACCTACGATGAACGATCATCCCCGTGCTTCTGCGACGCGGGCGATGCCGTGGCGGGTGCGGTATTTGAGGAAGAGCATCAGGGCCAGGGCGACGGTGAAGGCGCCGACGAAGAAGTACAAGGTGACGGCATAACTGTTGGTATTTTCTTTGATGAGCGACAGGACCAGGGGACCGGCGACGCCGGCAGCACCCCAGGCCGTGAGGATGCGGCCGTGGATGGCACTGAGGTATTTCGTACCGAAGAGGTCGCTGAGGTAGGCCGGCATGCACGAGAAGCCGCCACCATAGCAGGAAATGATGAGCAGGACCAGGACCTGGAAACTGAAGGCGCCCGTAACGCCAGCCAGCTGCCAAAAGGCCAGGATTTCAATGACAAAGAAGAGGACATACGTAGCCGAGCGGCCGATGTAGTCGGATATGGTCGCCCAGGCGATGCGGCCGGCGCCGTTCATGAGGCCGATGAAGCCGACCATGGAAGCCGCCGCCATAGGCGACATGCCGACGACATCCTGTGCCATGGGCGAAGCGACAGACAGCAGGGCAATACCGCAGGTGATGTTGGTGAAGAAGAGCCACCAGATGGCGTAGAACTGCCAGGTCTTCATGGCCCGGCGGACGGTGAACTGCGGCTGGGCGTCGGCGTATTCGACGGAAGATTCTTTTTCGGCCTTGGCCGGAACGTCTCCGGCTGCCGGCGGAGCCAGGTAGAGCGACGAAGCCGTCATGACGACCATATAGACGCAGCCGAGGATGATGAAGTTAGCGACTAAGCCAAAATGCTGGACCAGCAGCTGCATGGCCGGACCGGCGATGAGGCTGGCAAAACCGAAGCCCATGATAGCCAGGCCCGTAGCGAAGCCCCGATTTTCCGGGAACCATTTGACCAGTGTCGATACGGGCGTGATATAGCCCGTCCCCAGGCCGACGCCGCCGATGACGCCGTAAAAAGCGTAGAGCATGGGCAGGCTGTGGGCATAGAGAGCCGCTGCCGTGCCGAACATGGCCGTGACGAAACAGGTCATAGATAAGAGGCCGGACTTGCGAGGGCCGATTTTCTGGACGAAACTGCCCAAAAAGCCGGCCGACAGGCCGAGGAAGAGAATGGCCAGGGAAAAGGTCCACGTCGTTTCCTTTAGGGTAAAGCCCATAGATTCCATGATGGGCTTGGTGAGGACGCTCCAGGCGTAGACACTGCCGATACAGAGGTGGAGCCCCATGGCAGACAGGGCGATGAGCCAGCGATTTCGTTTCATTTAGACAACACTCCTTGTGAGGAGCCAGGCTGGCGAAAAAAAAATACCGGCCGCCTGGCTCAAGAATATGTAGCATACTCTTGCCCAGACGGTCGGCATGAAAATCTCCGTACAGTTCATGTGGTTACTCCACTTGATTCCGTCAGTCCTGTACGAATCTGCTGATGTGCTTATTATACGAATATGGACGGTGATTGTCAATATCCCTTTGTAAACTTTTAAGCAGCCGGCGAGAAGGGAACGTAAGGCTGGCTGGAAACAGCCGGCTTACTGGTCTTCACCGTATCAGCTTTGGCAGCGGTTTTCGCAGTCGTCTTGGCTGCCGTTTTAGCAGCTGTTTCCGTTGCGGTCTTTACCGTTGTAGCTGTTTTGACAGGCGCTTTGGCCGCAGCCGTGGAAGCGGCAGCCGTAGCTGCTTCCTGCTTCTGCTGCGATGCCAGTTCAGCAGCCTGGGCCTGTTTTTCCTTGATATCCGACAAGGTCTGGCCTGCCGGTGCCTGACGCAGGATATAGACGTTTTCTGCCGGTTCGACCGGTTTCAGGACGGAAAAACCATAGGCCATCAATTTCTGGGCATCGCCGAAGCGGTCGTCCGAGTTCATGATGGAAGCGATGACCGTCCGGCCATCCTGGGTAGCCGAAGCGATCAGGCAGGGACCGCCGGCATTGGTCGTACCGGTCTTGATACCGTTGGCACCTGGGAAGCCGCTGGTCAGGAAATAGTTCGTCGTCGTGCAGTGCTTGGACCCGCCGTTGATATAGGGCATGTCGTATTCACTGTGGCTGACCATGTCGCGGAATTCCGGCATTTTCATGCCATAAGCGGCAATCGTCGCCATATCGCGGGCCGTCGAATAGTGATTGCTGTCCGGCAGGCCATGGGGATTGGCGAAATGGGTATTCGTGCAGCCCAGGGCGGCTGCTTTTTCATTCATCTTGGCGACGAAATCGGCCTGGGTCGGCGTAACCGTTTCGGCTACGGCAACGGCCGCATCACAGCCGGATACGGTCATCATGCCGGTCAGGGCATGGCGCAGGGTAATCTGGTCGTCAGGATCGATGCCCAGGACAGACGCATCGCTTTCGATGTTGTAGACGTCATTGGTGATATTGAGGGGCTGGTCCATTTTGCCCTGGGCCTTACCCAATTCGACGCCGAGAATACCGGTCATGATTTTCGTCGTACTGCCCGGATAGGCCCGGTCGTCGGCATTTTTCGCATAGAGCGTGTCACCCGTATCGGCATCCATGACATAGGCGGCATGAGCGCTGATTTCAGGCGGCTGCGGCGTATCGGCAAAGACGGCGGCCGACACGGTCAGGCAGGCGGCTGCAGCCAGACAGAAGATTCTTTTCAAAGACATAGCATACACTTCTTTCTCTATAAGGGATTTTTCGCAGCCATCTTGGGCTTGCGGGGATACTTCTTGGGGCTTTCCTTCACTTTCTCGATGTAAAGGACGGCGCGGACGTCATCGAGTCCCGGCAGGTGGACAGGCCGGACTTCGGCGATTTTGCCGCCCAGGATCTGCAGGGCTTTTTCGCCTTCTGCCAGTTCGTCTTCATACTGGGCCCCTTTGAGGGAAATGAAATAGCCTCCGGTCTTCACGTAGGGCAGGGCCCATTCGGCCAATATGTTCAGGCGGGCGACGGCCCGGCTGGTGACGATATCGAAAGCGCTGCGGTATTCCGGCTTATGGGCCATTTCTTCGGCCCGGCCGTGGAGGAACGACGCCGTCAGTCCTATATCGCGGACCGTGTTTTCCAGGAAGGTCAGGCGCTTTTGCAGGGAATCGAAGAACGTCACGTTCAAGTCCGGCCGGTAGATGAGCAGGGGCAGGCCGGGGAAGCCGGCGCCGGTCCCCAAATCGAGGACACGAGCGCCTTCTTTGAAATAGTCCGGGTCATAACAGGACAGGCTGTCGGCCATGTGCTTGATGGCGACGCCTTTCGGGTCGGTAATGGCCGTCAGGTTCATGACTTTATTCGTTTCCACCAGTCTTTCATTAAAAGCGCAGAACTGGGAAAGCTGCCCGTCTGTCACGGTAAGGCCCATGGCCTTCAGGGCCTGTTCTAATTCATTGCGAAACATGATTTTTTTCCTCCCGGCTGTGCTGTTCCAGTACGATGAGCAAGGCCGTGATATCCGCCGGGGACACACCGGAAATACGGCTGGCCTGGCCTAAGGACAAGGGCCGGATTTCATCGAGTTTCTGCCGGGCTTCGGCTGACAGGGTGTCGATATCGGCATAGACGATATCGGCGGGCATCTTCTTCTGTTCCAGGCGGTTCATCTTTTCGACTTGTTCCATCTGGCGGCTGATATAGCCTTCGTACTTGATCATGATTTCGATTTCTTCTTCCACGTCGGCAGCCAGTTCCGGCAGGTCGAAGACCGTCCGCAGGGCCTCGTAGTCGACATCGTTGCGGCGCAGGAGGTCGTAGGCCGTGATGGCCGTGTGGATCGGTGCCGTGCCCAGGCGTTCCAATTTTTCCAGATTGGCCTTGGACGGCGTGACGGAAATGGCCCGGAGAGCGGCGATGCCTTCTTCGATGGCCTGTTTCTTGGCCGTGAAGCGGTCATACCGTTCCTGCGTGACCAGGCCCAGGTCATAGCCCTTCTGGGTCAGGCGCAGGTCGGCATTGTCCTGACGCAGGATGAGGCGGTATTCGCTGCGGCTGGTCATGATGCGGTACGGTTCATTCGTCCCCTTTGTGACCAAATCGTCGATGAGGACGCCGATATAGGCTTCGGAGCGGGTCAGGATGAACGGTTCCCTGCCCTGGACCTTCAAGGCCGCGTTGATGCCGGCCATGAGACCCTGGGCAGCGGCTTCTTCGTAACCGCTGGTCCCGTTGGCCTGGCCTGCCGAGAAGAGGCCGGAAATCTTCTTCGTTTCCAGCCACGGCGTGAGCTGCGTCGGGTCCAGGCAGTCATATTCGATGGCATAGCCCGGGCGCATGATTTTGACGTCTTCCAGGCCCGGGATGGTGCGCAGGAAGGCGTACTGGACGTCGGCAGGCATACTGGTGCTCATGCCCTGGACGTACATTTCTTCCGTCGATTCCCCTTCCGGTTCGATGAAGAGCTGATGCCGCTTCTTATCGGCAAAGCGGACGATCTTCGATTCGATGGACGGGCAGTAGCGCGGCCCGATGCCGGTGATGATGCCATTGCACATGGGAGCCCGGTCGAGGTTGTCGCGGATGATCTTATGCGTTTCTTCGTTGGTAAAGGTCAGCCAGCAACATTCTTTGTTGCGGTCTTTCCGTTCCGACAGGAAGGAAAAGGCATGACCGTCTTTGTCGCCTTCCTGCTTGGCCATTTCATCGGTCCGCAGGGTACGGCGGTCGACGCGGGCCGGCGTACCGGTCTTGAAGCGCATGAGCTTGAGGCCGGCCTTGACCAGGGACCCCGACAAATCTTCAGCCGAGCGCTGGCCGATAGGGCCACCGGAATAGGTACAGGTGCCGATGATGATCTTCCCTTTGAGGTAGGTCCCCGTCGCCAGGATGACGCACTTGGCTTTATAGACTTCATCCAGTTCCGTCCGGACACCGGTGACGGCGCCGTCTTCGACGAGAAGGTCTGTGATCATGAGCTGCTTGACGTCGAGGTGGTCCTGGTTTTCCAGGGTCTTGGTCATGGCCATCTGGTACATCTTCTTATCGGACTGGGCCCGGAGGGAATAGACGGCCGGTCCTTTGCCGGTGTTGAGCATGCGCATCTGGAGGCACGTCTTATCCGTATTGATGCCCATTTCGCCACCCAGGGCGTCGATTTCCCGGACGAGATGGCTCTTCCCAGGCCCGCCGACAGCGGGATTGCAGGGCATGAGGGCAATATTATCTAAGTTCAGCGTCGCCATCAGGGTCTTGGCGCCCAGGCGGGCACTGGCCAGGGCCGCTTCACAGCCGGCATGGCCGGCCCCGATGACGATGACATCGTATGTATCGACTACAAACATGGTTACACCCCTTTATTTACCTAAACAGAATCGGCTGAATATTTCTTCGACCATATCGTCGTGGACCGTATCGCCCGTGATCGAGCCCAAAAGCTCCCAGGCTTCGCGCAGGTCGACGACGGCACAGTCGACGGGCATACCGGCTTCGATGGAATCGAGGGCCCGCTGCAGGGCTTGCCGGCTCTGGCGCACCAGTTCGATGTGGCGCGTATTGGTGAGCAGGGCACTGCCTGCCGTATCGGCATGGGACAGGGCCAGGGACAACAATTTATCTTTTAGGGAATCCAGGCCGTCACCCGTACCAGCCGACAAGGAGAGGACGGGATGACCATAGCCTGCCAAATCTTTTTCCGTAACGACTGGCATTAGATCGGTCTTGTTGAGGACGACCAGGACATGCTTATCCTTCGTGTCTTCCAGGATGGCCTTATCTTCATCGGACAAGGGCCGGGACCGGTCGATGACGACCAGGATAATATCGGCTTTGTCCATATAGCCCTTGGCCTTGGTGACGCCTATCTTTTCGACGGTATCGTCTGTTTCCCGGATACCCGCCGTATCGACGAGGCAGACCGGGACGCCTTTGAGGGAAATCCATTCTTCCAGGACATCCCGCGTCGTCCCCGGCACATCGGTGACGATGGCCCGGTCTTCCTGGAGCAGGCGGTTGAGCAGGCTCGATTTGCCGGCGTTCGGCGTACCGGCAATGGCGGCCATGACGCCGTCGCGGATGATGCGGCCGTCGTGAGAAGCCTCCAGCATATCGTCCAGGGCCGTCAGCTGTTTGCGGATAGCTCCGGCTACATCGGGGACGGTAATATCTTCCAGGTCTTCTTCAGGATAATCGATGGTGACTTCCAGGCGGGTAATGAAGTCCGTCAAATCATGGCGCATGGCACCGATGACTTTAGACAGCCGCCCTTCAAGCTGATTGACGGCACTGGTCAGGCCCTGGCGGCTCTTGGCCTGGATGACATCCATGACGGCTTCGGCCTGGGCCAGATCGATGCGGCCATTGACGAAGGCACGCTGCGTAAATTCTCCGGGATTGGCCATGCGGGCGCCGTGGGCCAGGACCAGGCCGAGGATTTCTTCCAAGGCCTTGCGGCCGCCGTGGCACTGGATTTCCAATACGTCTTCCGCCGTATAGGAGTGCGGCCCTTTCATGATGAGCATGAGCACTTCATCGACAGGACGGCCGTCATCGGCGACGATGAGGCCATGCTGGATAGAACGGTCCCGGCGCTGGGCCAGGGGCTTTCCCGAAGGGCTGCGGAAAATGGCATCGCCTACGTCATAGGCATGGCTGCCGCTGATACGGATGACGCCGATGCCGCTTTCCCCCAGGGGGGTGGCAATGGCCGCGATCGTATCGGTCGTATCGTACATATGGCAATACTCCTTTCATAGCCAAGGGGCTCGCATGAAGTTTCCTGACATCATGCAAGATTCCTTTTACTTTATAGTTTGTAGTACAGAGTTTGTAGAAAAATACTCGAAAGAGGCTGTCTGGATGCGACAGCCTCTTTGTTAAGCTTCATAGGGCAAACTAAAAATTATTCTTGATAGTAAATGACGACGTGGCGGTACGGGTCCTGGCCTTCACTTTCCGTGCGGACCTGCGGGTCGTTCTGCAAGGTCACATGGATGATTTTGCGTTCATAACCGTTCATCGGTTCCAGGACGACGCGGTCGCCGTTCTTCTTGACGCGGTTCGCCAGACGGATAGCCAGCTGTTTCAGCGTTTCTTCCCGGCGATGGCGGTAATTTTCAACATCGAGCATGATGAAATGGCGCGTCGTTTCGCCCTGATTCGTCGTCAAGTTGGTCAGGTACTGGAGGGCATCCAGGGTCTGGCCATGCTTGCCGATGAGGATACCCAGGTTCTTGCCGTGCAGGTGGAGCAGGACTTTATCGGACTTGATCATCTTTTCGATGACGACGTCGATGCCCATGTTCTTGAGCACTTCCTGAAGGAAGGCCTTAGCCTTGACGGCGGCTTCTTCAGCCGTAAAATCATCGCCTGTTTCGGCTTCAGCCGGTTCCGTTTCTACCTGGGGAACCGCTTCTTCAGCGGCATCAGCTGCGTTGGCAGCCGGTTCAGCCGCTGCCGGTGCGACAGGCTTTTCCACGGCTGCCGGCTGGCTTTCCATGGTCGGGACCGTCGGTACGCCTTCTTTTTCGGTAATGCGTACTTTCGCCGGCTTACTGCCGAATCCGAAGAAACCGCTCTTCGGTTCTTCCAAGACTTCGATGTCGACTTCGTCCTTCATTCTGCCGAGACGGACCAGACCGGAGCGGACGGCATCTTCAATCGTTTTTCCTGTAGTTTCGATGGTACTCATGCTTCTGATCGTGCTCCTTTTTTCTTGAGGTGGGTCATGAGGAACTGCTGTGCCCACTGGAATACGTTAGAAACAACCCAGTAAATGACCAGGCCGCTGGGGAAATTCAAACTGATCCAGCCGATGAATAACGGCATGACGATCTTCATGATTTTCTGCTGCTTGGCCTGCGCATCCGAAGCCGTTACCTGCGCACCGGACATCTGGTTCTGGATGAAATAAGTCGAAACCGCCGACAGTATCGGCATGATATATGTGGGGTCCGGCTGGCCCAGGCTGGGAAGCCATAAAAAGCTTTCAAAAGCAGGGTCATAGGGATATTCCCGGAGAGCATAGAAAATAGAGATGAGGAATGGCATCTGGATGAGGATCGGCAGGCAGCCCGACAAGGGGTTGACGCCCATTTCCCGATACAGTTTGGTCATTTCTTCCTGCATCTTTTTCTGATTGCCCTTATATTTCTTCTGTAATTCTTTGATCTTAGGCTGCAAGGTCTGCATGCCTTCCATGGAACGGATCTGTTTAGCCGTAAGCGGAGCCAGAACCAGTTTGATGATCAAGGTAAGCATGATAATGGCAACGCCATAGCTCGGATAGCCTACATTCTGGGTAAATGCATAACAGTAATTCATGAATGTCGTCATAATACCGCTGAGGACATCCATTATTCCACTGAAAAAGCCCAATACGCTCAACTCCTGTTCGGTTGTAAAAATAGGGATCTACGGTACCGGATCATATCCGCCTTTGTGAAAGGGATGGCATTTTAAAATGCGCCTTAGTGCCAAATAACTCCCTCTGACAGCACCGTACTTCTGCAAAGCCTCGATGGCATAAGCAGAACAAGTCGGATAAAACCGGCAGCACGGCCGGTGAAGGGGCGATATGAACAACTGGTAAAACCGGATAAGGGCTATGAAACACCGTTTCATGTGTCATCACTTCTTCTTCAATACCCTGGCATGCCGGAATAACTGCAGGATGCTGTGTTCCGCTTCTTTGTATCCGGCATATTTTAAACTGCTTCGGCCGATGAGGACCAGGTCGAAACCATCGCGCAAATCAAACTGATGCAGACGATAGACTTCCTTCATCAGGCGGCGGCAGCGGTTGCGTTCGACGGCGCAACCGATTTTCTTACCCGTTACGAAACCAATCCGGGTCGGCTGTTTTGGCGAACGCGGCAGGACGTACAGGACGACACGGCGGTTGACATACGACTTGCCGCGGCGGTATACGAGCTGGTATTCACGATTTTTGCACAGCCGTTGCTCTTTTGTTAGTTCATACATACGTAATTGTCCTAAAAATGCCAGAAAAACAGAAAAATTCCGCCATCCGGAACTTTTCTGTTTATCTCGTAATAATTAAGCAGAGAGTTTCTTTCTGCCTTTCATGCGGCGTTTTTTCAAAACCATGCGGCCGCCTTTCGTCTTCATTCTTTCGCGGAAGCCGTGAGTTCTCTTTCTCCACAATGTATTCGGCTGATATGTCTGTTTCAAGCTAGACACCTCCTTTGTCGTCATTGACAGTAAATGAATTTACACCATAACAGGTTAATTATAGTAAGCGAACCACAAGCTGTCAAGTCCTATTTTTCAGGCATTATGCCTTTTGAGTATACCTTCTGTATAAGTATTCCATGAAAATTTTCTTCCCTTAATTTCGCTTTTGTTGTAAAATGTGGATAGATAAATAAGTTGTCAACAATCTATCCACATTTTGTGGATAAGTGGAAAAGAACCGGAAATTCGATGATTATCGTCTTTCCGCCTTTTTGTGTCCCCTTTGTCCACGTTATCCACAATTCAGGCTATACACATATACACTTTATATGGTACACTCTATGTCTCGCACAATTTTACGCACAGATTGGAAGGATTATTATGGACCTGCTCAGCTTATGGGAAAAAATGCTGGCTAACCTGAAACAAGTCTTGCCGAAAGAGATTTTTACCAACTGGTTTGAAGGCAACATCATTCCCTACTCCTATTCCGAAGAAGAAAATCTCCTCATATTGGACACAATGACGAATTTTCTCCGCGACTACGTCAGCAAAAAATACACGGATATCCTGGAAACCGTCGCCCAGGACGCCATCGGCCGCCCGACAAGGGTCCAGCTGATTACGAGCCAGGAAAAGAAACCCGCTCCCGAAAGCCAGCCAGAAGCCGTCGCTGAAACGATCACCCTGCCGAAAAAACCGGCAGCGCCTCCCGCGCCGGCAGCCGCTGCCCCGGCCGGAGACGCGCAGTCCGTCCCGTCAGGACAGACAGAATGGGTTCAGCCTGAATTGCCCATCAGTGACGGTCCGGCAGCCCCTATGCCCGTCGTCAAAGAAGCTGTCCCCGTCACGCCTGATGAAATCCCTTATAATAATAATTTAAATAAAGATTATACCTTTGATAACTTCATCGTCGGCAACAGCAACCGCGTCGCCACAGCCGTCGCCAAGTCCATTGCCGCTGCACCGGCCCAGAAATGGAATCCCTTCTACATCTACGGCGGCAGCGGCCTGGGCAAGACCCACCTGATGCACGCCATCGGCCACGAACTGCTGAAGAACTTCCCCAACATGCGCCTGTTGTGCATCACCAGTGAAGACTTCGTCAACGAATTCATCCAGTGTATCCAGGACAAGAACACGGAAAGTTTCCGCCGCCGTTACCGCAATGTCGATGTCCTCTTCGTAGACGACATCCAGTTCCTGGGCCGTGGGGATAAAGAAAGTTCCAAAGAAGAATTCTTCCACACCTTCAACAAGCTCTATCAGGACAAAAAACAGATGGTCTTCACCAGCGACCGTCCGCCCCGGGACATCAAGAAACTGGAAGAACGCCTGCGTTCCCGCTTTGAAAACGGCATGGTCACGCAAATCGAGCCGCCTGATTTAGAAACGCGCACGGCTATCCTCCGGGCCTGGGCAGAAAAAGAAAATATCACCTGCGACCTGGATGCCCTCAATTACATCGCAGCCAATGTCAGCGAAAACATCCGAAAACTGCACGGTGCCTTCATCCGCGTCCTCCTGGAAGCGTCGCAGTCCAAGAGCAACGTCACCCTGCCTTTGGTAAAACATGCCATCCATTACATTACTGACGCCCAGGATGAAAAGAAATATATCACCATTGACGAAATCACGACGTATATCTGCCAGCACTATAACATCAATTATAAAGAGCTCATGGGCAAAAAAAAGACCAAAGACATCGCCCTGCCGCGGCAGATTGCCATGTATATGTGCCGCAAACTGACAGGAAATACGTATCCCCACATCGGGACAGCCTTCAACGGCCGCGATCATACGACAGTCATGCATGCCTGCTCGCAGATTCGGAAGAAAATAGACAAAGATAGCCATTTCAAAGAACATCTGGAAAAGATGATGAATGAAATCCGCGGTGTGGATAACTAGGCTGATAAAATTGTACATACATTGTGGATAAGTCAAAAAAAGAAATCCACAGTGGAAATGTGGATAAAAAATGACGATTTGTCCACACGTTGTCCACAGCTGTGGACAGCTTAAAATCGCTGTCTTTTTCCACTTATCCACAAATTCACAGCCCCTATTACTAAGACTACTATTTTTTAATTCACATTTAATTAATTTATTCAGCGCAGAAAAGAGGATACTCCATTGAGACTAAAACTGAAAAAAGAAGATCTGAACAAAGGCCTGCAGGCTGTCCAGAAAGTCGCCCAGAACAAAAGCAACAATATATCTTCTGAAAACGGCTTGCTTATCAAAGCCCTCCATGGTATCATCGAGTTCCAGGCCAATGACTACGATATGGGCATTAAGATCACCATTCCCGGTATCATTGAAGAAGGCGGTGAAGCCTTTATTGCCAATCCTTATTTAATGGAATTGACCCGCCGCCTGCCCAGTGATGAAATCGAAATCATCAAGGAAGATGCCGATACACAGCTGCTCATCAAAGGCGGCAAACTCAAGTTTGAATGTCTGACCATGAATCCCGATGATTTCACAGAAGTCGAAATCGTTGAAAACGGCTATGCCAGCTTTACGACGACGAGCGTCGTCATGAAGGACCTCATCGATAATACGTCCTATGCCTGCGCTACTGATGTGGCCCGCCCGATTTTCATGGGGACCTTCCTGGACGTCCAGGGGGATCAGATGACCATGGTCGCCACCGACACGCACCGCCTGGCATTGAAGACGGCTACCCTCGATGCGCCTGTGGATAATCCCTTACAGGCCGTTATCCCCAGCCGATTGTTATCAGAAATTTCCCGCCAGCTGCCGACAGATATCCCGGAAACCGTCGAAATCACGGCAGTCCGCAATTACCTGGCCGTACAGTTCGGCAATGTCTACATCCGGACGCGGCTCATCGAAGGGGAGTTCCCCAATTATCGGCGCGTCATCCCCAGTGACTTCAAGTGCATCGTCACGGTGGACCGGGCCGAATTCACGGGCGCTGTCGAACGCGCTTCTATTGTCGCCAAAGATGCCCAGTACAATGTCATCAACTTCATCGTCGCCGACGACCAGATAAAACTCATGAGCCAGCATCCTGACTACGGTACGGTCGAAGACTACGTCCCCTGCCATTTGGAAGGCCAGGGCCTGGATATTTCCTTTAACGGGAAATTCATCCTCGACATCTTGAAGCATTGCCATTATTCGGAAGTCATCTTGAAATCCAAGGAAAACAGCCCCATGCTGGTCCAGGATAAAGAAGATACTTCCTGTGTATTTGTTGTAACGCCTATGAGGACAAAATAATGGAAACAGTAAACATTACGACACCGATGATCCAGCTCGACCAATTCTTGAAATGGGCCAGTATTTTACAGAGCGGCGGTGAAATCCGCTTTCTGCTGGACGAAAAAAAAATTTTTGTAAATGGAATTTTATGCAATGCGAAACGCAAAAAACTCTATCCTGGAGACAAAGTTGAAATTAAAGGTATCGGTACGTATTTGATTAAAGGTGAATAATTATGATGATTGAATCGGTCCGGCTCCACCGTTTCCGGAATTATGATGATGAAATGATTACCTTTCCCAAGGCCATCATCCTCCTCTATGGGAAGAATGGCCAGGGCAAGACGAATCTATTGGAATCATTATATATGGGGGGCATCGGCAAGTCCTACCGGGGCATCGCCGATGCCGACCTCATCAGCTGGAACCAGGATCAGGCCAGCATCATCATCCAGTTTCAGCGCAGTGATACGCAGCAGCAGCTGAAAATCATCTTATCCCGGACGGCCAAGAAAGAACTCTGGGTCAATGAAACAAAAGTTCCCCAAAAGGAACTGGTCGGGACCCTCAACGAAGTCTTGTTCTCGCCGGACGACCTGCAGCTCATCAAGGGCAGCCCGTCGCTGCGGCGCCGTTTCATCGACATGGAAATCTCCCAGGTCAGCCGGCCGTACTACCGGGAACTGCTGCAGTACAACCGGGCCATTTCCCAGCGCAATCTCCTGCTGAAGAAGATGAAATATGAAGGCATCCATCCTCTCGATGAATGGGACCGCCAGATTGCCGGCTTTGCAGCTTCGCTGGTTGCGAAAAGGCTCGAAGCCCTGCACAAGTTGTCCTTTTTGGCCGGCGTCCTCCACAAGCGCCTGAGCCGGGGGACGGAAATGCTGAACCTAACATATGTTCAGCCCTATGGCGGCGACCGGGACCATCAGACCGATCCGGAATGGTACTATGCCCTCTTGCAGCGCCATCTCGAAGAAGATGTGCGCCGTCAGGCGACATCAGTCGGACCGCACCGGGACGACCTGGTCTTTTCCGTCGGCCCGGCGGATCTGCGGAAATACGGCTCCCAGGGGCAGCAGCGGACGGCCGTCCTGGCCTTGAAATTGTCGGAGCTGGAATACGTCAAGTCCGAGACGGGTGAATATCCGGTCCTGCTCCTGGACGATGTCATGAGCGAGCTGGACCCGGACCGCCGGCATGCCCTGCTCGATTTCGTCCGCGACCGTATCCAGACGTTCATTACGACGACGGAACCGGGGATCTTTGCCGGCATGGCCGGGTGTCATCCCATTTGCATTGAACAAGGGAGGGTCCTGTCTCATGGAGGAACGCAGTCTTGAATTAAAAAAAGCCTGTTTAGCCATACCGAAAGTATTGGAGAAAAATCGGCTCCTTTTGCCTTATCACTTATACCAGGCCAAACGGGACTGGAAACAGATTGCTGGCGAACAGATTGCCAAATATTCATATATATTAGATTTTAAGGATAAACAGGTTATCATTGCCGTCATGAACCCGGTATATATGAATTATCTGTTTATGTATAAAAATAAAATCATAGAGGAAATTAATTCTTACGTAGGGCATCGGGCCATTGCCGATGTCCGTTTTGTCAAAAAGGGGAAAAAACCGGTCCGGCCGGTCTATGAGACCTTGCAGGGCGAAAGGGAAGATGTCTTTCCTAAAGAGACTATCAGCCAGGTCCGCCTCGATGACGATACGGTAGCCCGTATCCGCCAGGAAACGGCCCATCTGGCAGAAGGGCTGCGGGAAAAAGTGGTCCAGCTCCTTTTCGCCCAGGCCAAGCGGAAGAAGGCTTACCAGCTGGAAGGCTTCGTTTCCTGTCCCTGCTGCGGCCGCTGGATGGCGCCTGGCGAAAGGCAGTGCCTCTTTTGCCGCAGCGAGGCCCGGCAGGCCTTGAAGCGGCAGATACGCGCTTACCTCGACGACATGCCCTGGCTGTCGTGGGAGGCCGTGGCCGGTTATCTGAAGACGGACGTGACGGCGGCTGCGGAAGAACAGGCGTACAATGAAGTCCGCCGCAATCTCATCTATACCTATATTGAAAAGGTATATTACGAATACGATACGGCAGCCGATGATTTTACCCTGGCCATGCTCATCACCCGCCGCGTCCCCGGCGATATCCCGCCGAAATTCATCGAGAACCTCGTTGCCAAATACAGAAAGAAGGACGACCATGTACCTCCATCTGAGCCGTAATCTCTCCATCCATGCCGGCGATGTCGTAGCCATCGTCAACCTGTCAGGCCGTCAGGGCCGCTCGGTCTGCCAGCATTGCGGCCTGCCTCTCGTCGCCGTCGACGGGATACCGGAAAAGGCCTGGCGCTGCCTGGTCGTCACAGGAAAGCAGGTCTTTGCCCTGCCGGTCACGGGAGAGACTGTGGTCCGGCGCTATCAGAAGTGCCTGCATCCGGCAAGGTATGTATTCAAAAATGTTTGATTTTACGGTATAATAAAGTGTTAGATTGCCTAAATGAATCATTAAAATTGCAAGAAACAGGAGTTGAGAATCTCTATGTCGAAAGACAAAGCTAGATATGGTGCCGAACAGATTCAAGTATTGGAAGGACTGGAAGCCGTCCGCAAACGGCCTGGGATGTACATCGGCAGTACATCGACACGGGGCCTTCATCACCTGGTCTACGAAGTCGTCGATAACAGTATCGACGAAGCTCTGGCCGGCTATTGTACGCACATCGAAGTAACCATCCAGGAAGACAACAGCATTACTGTCGTCGATAATGGCCGCGGTATCCCTGTAGCCATGCATAAGATCGGCAAGCCTGCCGTCGAAGTCGTCCTGACGGTCCTCCATGCAGGCGGGAAATTCGGCGGCGACGGCTATCCCATTTCCGGCGGCCTCCACGGCGTCGGCATTTCTGTCGTCAACGCCCTCAGCGTCTGGACGAAGGTCCAGGTCAAACGGGATGGCTATTTATGGGACATCTCCTTTACCCGCGGCGTGACCGATCAGCCGCTCCGGAAGGTACGCCCTCTGGAAGCAGGAGAAGAAACGGGGACGAAAGTTTCTTTCAAACCGGACCATGAAATCTTCCCGGATACGGTCTATGACTTCAATACCTTGAAGACGCGCCTGCGCGAACTGGCTTTCCTCAATAAAGGCCTGCACATCACCCTGACCGATAAGCGCGGCGAAGGCAAGAGCGAAGTCTACTGTTATGAAGGCGGCTTGACGTCGTTCGTCGAATTCCTCAACGAAAGCCATCAGGCCGTCAATCCGACGGTCATCAACGTCGACGGCGAAAAGAACAAGGTCATCGTCGACATTGCCATGCAGTATAACGACGGCTACAGTGAAAATATCCTGACCTTCGTCAACGATATCTTCACTGAAGAAGGGGGTACGCATCTGAGCGGCTTCCGTTCCGGTCTGACGCGTACGATCAACGATTATGGCCGCAGTGCCGGCATCATCAAAGAGAACGAAGACAACTTGTCCGGCGAAGACGTCCGCGAAGGCTTGACGGCGGTCATCAGCGTCAAAGTACGGGAACCGCAGTTCGAAGGCCAGACCAAGACCAAGCTGGGCAACAGCGAAGTCAAGGGCATCGTCGACAACATCGTTTCCGACGGGCTGAAAGAATTCTTTGAAGAACATCCATCTGAAGCCAAGGCCATCATCAATAAGACCATTTCTGCGTCCCGTGCCCGCCAGGCCGCCCGCCGCGCCCGCGAGCTGACGCGCCGCAAGAACGCCCTGGAAATCAGCAGCCTGCCTGGGAAACTGGCGGACTGCTCGGAAAAGAATCCGGACCAGACGGAAATCTACCTGGTCGAAGGGGATTCGGCAGGCGGCAGCGCCAAGCAGGGCCGTGATCGTCGTTTCCAGGCTATCCTGCCCCTGCGCGGCAAGATCATCAACGTCGAAAAGGCCCGCCTCGACAAGATCCTGGCCAATGATGAAATCCGTTCCATGATCACTGCCTTCGGCACGGGCATCGGCCAGGAATTCGATTTGAGCAAACGCCGCTATGACAAGATCATCATCATGACCGATGCCGACGTCGACGGCGCCCATATCCGGACGCTGCTCCTGACCTTCTTCTACCGCTTCATGAAGCCCCTCATCACAGACGGCCACGTCTATATCGCCCAGCCGCCGCTCTATCAGGTGCGCAAGGGCAAACAGGTCTGGTACTTCTATACCGACGAATCGATGCAGGCCAAACTCGATGAACTGGGCCGTGACAGCAACAACGTCGTCGTCCAGCGCTATAAAGGCCTGGGCGAAATGAACCCGGAACAGCTCTGGGAAACGACGATGGACCCGGAAAACCGGACCATGCTCAAAGTCGAATTGGAAGACGCCGCCGAAGCGGACCGCATTTTCTCGGTCCTCATGGGCGACAAAGTCGAACCGCGGCGCAAATTCATTGAAGAAAATGCCAAGAAAGTCCGCAATCTGGACTTGTAAGAGGAGGACCTATGCCGGACATTTCCCGAAAGATAGACTTATTCACTGATTCCGTCATCGCCCGCATGTCGAAAGTGGCCGAAGCCTGCGGTGCCATCAATCTGGCCGAAGGCTTCCCGGACTTTCCGCCGCCCCAGGCCATGCGCGACCGCCTCAGCGAAGTAGCTCAGGCCGGACCGCACCAATACAGCATGGATAATGGCGCAGCCAATCTGCGCCAGGCCATGGCCGACTGCCGCCGCATGTTCACGGGCCAGACCATCGACCCTGAACGGGAAGTCGTCGTCACCTGTGGCGGGACGGAAGCCCTCATGGCGGCTATGATGACCCTCGTCGACCCTGGCGATAAAGTCATCCTCTTTTCGCCTTTCTATGAAGCCTACAGTACAGACGCCCTGCTCTGCGGGGCAGAGCCTGTCTACGTATCGCTCCGCGAACCGGACTATACCTTTGATGCCGATGAATTGGAAGCGGCTTTCAAACAGCATCCGAAAGCGATTTTCCTCTGTAATCCGTCCAATCCGTGCGGCAAGGTATTCTCCCGGGAAGAGCTGATGACCATTGCCAAGCTGGTCGAAAAGTACGATGCCTTCGTCGTCGTCGATGAGGTCTATGAACACATCATCTATGAACCGACGCAGTATACATATTTTTCTACCCTGCCCGGCATGTATGAACGGACGCTCTGCTGCGGTTCCCTGTCCAAGACGTATTCCATCACGGGCTGGCGCCTGGGCTATATTTTCGCCCCGCCGGCTCTGACAGATGCCATCAAGAAACTCCACGTCTACCTGACCATCAGTGCGCCCAGCCCGCTGCAGGAAGCGGCTGTGACGGGCCTGCGCTTCGGCCGAGACTATTACGATGGCCTGCGGGCCATGTATACGCGCAAGCGGGATTTCGTCATGAAGCGCCTCGATGACATCGGCATCGGCCATAATGTGCCGCAAGGGGCCTTCTATATGCTCGTCGATATCGGCGGTTATGGTTATGATGACGACGAAGCGTTCTGTCGGGACCTGACAGAAAAAGTCGGCGTCGCCTTAGTGCCGGCTTCGACGTTCTTCATCGAACCGGTCCATCACCTGGCGCGGCTGCAATTCGCCGTCCGCGATGAAACCTTGGAAAAGGCGATGGAACGGCTCGAAAATATTTCTCTATTGAAAAAATAAGTTGCCTATGGCAACCAGGGGGAGGGATTTTTGATGAAAAAGTGGCAGATTCTCTTAGGAGCCCTTTGTATCAGCGTATCGAGTCTGACAGCCTTTGCTGCCGATGAGCCCGCCAAGGCGGAGCCGGCAGCGGCTATCGTCCTGACCGACCCGACGGTCAACGTCAAGAACCTGGACGATTTTTATATCCTCAAAGGGAGTACCTATGATAAAGTGACGGGACTTTTGCAAAATCTGCCGTCTCAGACGACAGGCCTCGTTGGCAGCTACTATTTCCGCGTCGACAAGAATGTCGTCGGCGATTACTTTTATCACGTCAAGGCCTATGATACGGTATCCCACGTCCTCATAGGCAATTATTTCGTCGCCAAGGATGAAAGTTGCGCCTGGAAACTGCAGGCCGGCGACGATGCGGCCCTGATTTATGGCAATGCAGAAAAGCTCATGGATAAGGTCGAAGTCGTCGTCTATCCGAAGAAAATCCCCCTGGGCAGCTACGGCATCATCCGCGTCCATGTACCGGGGATGGTCCCCTATGACGTCAAAGCGATGAGTTTGAATACGAAAGTCGCCGATATTACGGAAAAAATGAATATTCATCCCATGCAAGCCGGCAAGACCGACTTGGTCATCGACATCAAGATCGGTGACACTGTGCGCACTGTGACCAAGTCGATTACCATTGTCGATGAAGCCGACCGCTATACGAGTGAACCGTCCCATAGCGGCCCTAGTGTCGGCGTAGGCATCGGCATCGGCTGGGGTGGCGGCTGGCACCACCACGGCGGTGGTATCGGTATTGGCGTCGGCCCTTGGTGGTAACCATTTAAAAGGAGTGTGTATCTATTGTGGAGTTTTCCCTAGGAAAACAATTTCTCGTCATCATTTTGCTGATTTTTGGCAACGGCATCTTTTCCCTCTTGGAAATGGCCATCGTCAGCTGTCATCAATCCCGTCTGGAAGCCCTGGCCGATGAAGGCAGCAAGTCAGCCGCTATTGTCCTGAAACTTCGTGAAAATCCGAATAAGATGTTTTCCATGGTCCAGTTCGGCATTACCCTGGTCAGCCTGCTCACCGGTGTCTACGGGGGCACGGAAATGGCCGGACCCTTGTCGAAATACGTCGCCAAGATCCCGGGATTGGAAAATTATGCCTATACGATCAGCCTGACGGGTATCGTCGCCTTCATCACCTATTTGACGATCATCCTCGGCGAAATCGTGCCCAAGCGCATTGCCATCGACAAGCCGGAAAAAATCGCCTGCCTCCTGGCCCGGCCGATGCTCTACTTTTCCATCCTCTGTACGCCTGTCGTATGGATCCTGTCCTGGTCGACGGCAGTGGTCACGAAGATCATGGGCGTCAATAAACCGGAAGTCCTTCCCGTTACGGAAGATGAAATCAAGCTGCTCCTGGAACAGGGCGTCGAACTCGGGGCCTTTGAAAAAGAAGAACCGGAACTGGTAGACCGCGTCTTCCGCCTGGCCGACATGGATGTCGGCGACATCATGACCAACCGGACCCAGGTCGATTGGATCGATGTCGAAGACCCGGAAGAAACGATGATGCAGGAACTGGTAGCCTTTAACCACAATACTCTGCCCGTCGGCCGGGGGTCGCTGGATGATTTCATCGGCATGATTTCCGTCAGCGAAATCTTCCAGAAATACTATGCCGCCGTCCGGAAGGATAAGATCGTCTCCCTGACGACCATCGTCGAAGAGAGCGTCCACAAGCCGATTTATATTCCCGAATCGATGGACATCATGAAAGTCGTCCACGTCTTTCGCGAACACAGCGTCCATGAAGTCGCCGTCCTCGACGAATACGGCAATTTCAGCGGTATCCTGACCCTGCATGATATCCTGGAAGAACTGGTCGGCATCATGCCGGCTGGCGAAGAAGAGAAAAAGGAGGAAGCGAACCGCATCATTCAGCGCGGCCCTAATGAATGGCTCATGGAAGGCCTGCTGACCATCGAAGAGTTCAAGGATTTCTTCGACATCGAAGACGATTTGCCCGACGAAGACGAAGATTTGTATAAGACCCTGGGCGGCCTCATCACCTATGGTGTCGGCCGTATCCCGCGGGAAACCGATACGTACGAGTGGGAAAATTTCACTTTTGAAGTCATGGATATGGACAACCTGCGGGTCGATAAGATACTGGTGACCCGCAGAGATACACCAGATGCCGATGAAAAAGCGGATAAAGGTGCCGATAAATGATCAGGTCTTTGAGAAAGGAAGTGTGTATGGAAATGGGAGAACGCCAGGCAATTTACCAGGTGTCTACGCTGCAGGCCCTGGCCCGCGGCAATTATTACGGAAGTACCGATATGGAAACGCTGCTGACCCATGGCGACACGGGGCTGGGGACGTTTCACGCCGTAGGCGGTGAACTCATCGTCATCGACGGCCACGCTTACCGCGTCTTAGGCGATGGATCGGCTGTGGAAGCGGCCACGAGCGATACGACGCCCTTTGCCACGGTGACGTGGCTGCGGGAACAGGTTCCCGTCACTTTGAAGCGCCAGCCGTCGATTGAAGCCCTGAAGGATATCCTGACTGAGCAGGTCAGGGAACTGGGCATTAATGATGTCTATATCGTCCGCATCGACGGCCATTTCCGCAGCGTGTCGGCCCGGACCGAACTGGAACAACAGGAGCCCTATCTGCCCTTTGCCAAGGTCCTGGAAAAAGATGAACGCCGCTTCACCTTTGAAGATATCGATGGCAGCCTCATCGGCATCTATATCCCGGACTATCTGAGCGGCGTCAATACGTCGGGCTGGCATTCCCACTTCATTTCGGCAGACCGGAAAAAAGGCGGACACGTCTTTGACCTGGACCTGGAAGAAGGCCGTGTCATCTTCAACAAGGCCGACCGCTTCATTCTCGACATGCCCCATAATAAGCAGTTCGAACGGGGCGACCTGACGGCTGCCTCACAGGAAGAAATCAAACAGATCGAACAAGGAAAATAGTTTGTAGTACGGAGTTTGTAGTTTGGAGAAGATGGCTTTAAATTTAAAACCATCCGCTAACCCCTAGCCACTAACTGCTAACCACCAAAAAAAGGGCCTGTCGCACGTAATCGTGCACAGGCTCTTTTTCTGTATGCAAAAATATCATAGCTTTATAGTCATTCTTCGGGATTTGTTTGCTCGGACTTAGAAGCGGCT
>NZ_JBKKJR010000020.1:0-52990 GCF_046614755.1 Megasphaera indica | reverse complement strand
TAATGAATTCATCGCGTAACTCCTTTGAGATGATGTGTTTTAGCAGATTCATTATACTTCAAAGTGTGGTTACGCGATATTTATTTGTTCAAAAAGTTGTAAACTGCTGTTTTTTAATTAAAATCATTAATATGTAGAGGAATGAACAATGAGTAAATGGACCGATATTAGAGACAGTGTTGTAGAAGCTTTGAACGTAGATATTGTCACAGAAGATATGAAGAATGAGCTGACGCAAAACATCGTAACGAATGCCATCCCGGCTGTCGAAGCTGTTGCCGACAAATTCACGACACAAATCCAGGAACAGAGTAAATCGGAAACAGGATGGAATATGATCCGAGACCGTATTATTTTGCCATTAGTTATTAATGGCACTATCTGGGCCGTGAAATTTGTACTGAACAAGAGCACGACTGAAGAGCAGCAAACGGAATAACAGTTAAAAACAAAGAAAACCCGCCGAGTCAGATAATAACTGGCTTGACGGGTTTATTTTTTCACCGTTACACACGCTTAAACGCTTGACAATATTCGTTAAAGCGTGTATAATATAATCATAAGGAGGTGGTGATGCTTATGGATAAAGACGATATAGAGTGGTTGATATCGCTGATTGTTACTATATGGTTAGCGGTTAGAAAGCCAAAAGAAAAAGCCCCCAAACGTAAACGCCGTCGCAAGCAAAAACGTTAGGAGCTGAGCGGGAAGGGAAGCCGCAAACTTCCCTTCTTGCTTCTATTATAGCATAGGAGGACTGAAAAATGAAGATGATAGCAATATTATGCGGAATCATAGGAATGATGATTGCTATACAATGGGATATAGAAACGGGGAAAGCATTTATTACAGGAGGTGTAGCAGGATTATGGATGGAACATTTAGTGAGAAAGCTTTATTTGAAGTAATGACTGCGGCAGAAGCCGCAGAAAAATGGGGAATGAATCCGAGATCCATACAGCAAGCCTGTACTGGGTATAAGGGAGGGAAGCCTAGGTTTTTGGACAAAGAGGCCCGGAAGGCTGGGAGAATATGGCTCGTCACAAAAACAGGCATGGAACGACTGTATGGACCGGAGCCGAAAAATTAAGCTACATATTTTGAACATACAAAATGATTTATAAAAAACGTGAGAAGGTTAGAGTGAACATTTAAACGGTTCACCATAGAAAAAAGCTCACGCATTTTGCGTGAGCTTTTTTGTTGTGGCCCGTTGTTCGTGGCTCGTAGGGGCTCGCACGTGGCGAGCCCGTTTCAGAAGTTGTAGGATTTCCCAGCCAGATTGCTAAGAAAGTCATTCACATTCCTAATGGGGTCCACGTGGCGATCCTTACAGCATAAAAAAAGCTGCCGCACCTTGAGGCGACAGCTTTTTTTACACTATCTTTCAGAGGCGGGCGCCCCACGTGGCGCCCCTACATTGATTATTTTTTTAAATCCGGTGTGCAGTCGATGATGATGCTGCCCGGTTGTTTCATGACCGTGAAGTTGCCTTTTGTCGAGGATAAGGCTTTTTCCAGGGTCTTGCTGTGCCATTTTTCGACGCCCATCTGGGAACCGCCGATATTTTTCGACGATGCCGATTGTTTCTGGGCATCTTCCGGCAGGAGGTCACTGATATTGACGTTTTCACCGTCTTGGACTTTGATAGTCACTGTAACGGCCCGGCCGTTCTGGAAGACGACCTGGTAGCGGCCATTATGGAAGACGCGGATCGTGTCGCCCTGGGAGTAGGGATGGCCCCATTCATTTTCCCAATCGGCCTGGGTATCGCCGATGGTCGGCAAGTTGGCGACCGGCGTTTCTTTCGTGTCGGCCTGGCTCTTCGTATCCTGACCCTGCTTGCTTTCGCCAGGCTGTTGCTGCTGAGTCTGGGTCTGCTGTTTCTGCGGCTGGGAATTGGTCGGCGTCGCCGGCGTACAACCTGCGGCTATGAGCGTGAAGAGCATGAGGACTATCGTGAGATAACGTTTCATGAGTAAGACCTCCTTAGCGGCGCCGGCGGTTGTCTCCGCCCTTATGGCGCTGTTTATGGCGTTTTTCCTTGGTCGTCTGGTAGGTGCTGGCAGGCAGCTTGTCCTTGTAGGTCTTTTTCTTTTTCGGCGGACGGCTGCTGGCCTTGACCTTCACCTGACCGGTCAGGGTATATTTGGTGATTGTCGCGTGGATGTTGTGTTCGATGCGGCGGACCCAGTTTTCATCGGCTGCCGTGGCGAACATGATGGACAAGCCTTCACTGCCGGCCCGGCCCGTGCGGCCGATGCGGTGGATGTAGTAGTCGACGTCGTGGGGAACATCGAAGTTGAAGACGTGGGTAATGCCTTCGATATCGATGCCGCGGGCGGCGATGTCCGTGGCGACCAGAATCTGCGTCTTGGCTTTGGCAAAGTCGCGCAGGACCTGGTTACGGCGGCCCTGGGACATGTCGCCGTGGAGTTCGCCGATGTTGAAGCCCTTGGCGATGAGTTTGCCTGCCAGGAGGGAAGTCCGTTCCTTGGTGTTGCAGAAGACGATGGCCAGGTAGGGGTTCATGTCGGTCAGCATCTGGCAGAGCTTCGGCAGTTTCTGTTCTTCTGTCATCATGTAGATGCGCTGTTCGATGTTTTCCAGGGCGATGGTCTGGCCTTCGAGAATATTCAGGACCAGCGGGCTCTGCATGTGCTTCTTGGCCAGGCCTTTAATCTTATCCGGGACGGTGGCCGAGAAGAAGAGGAGCTGCCGTCGTTTCGGCGTCAGGCCGATGAGTGTATCGACGTCTTCCAGGAAGCCGGCCTGGAGCATCTGGTCCGCTTCGTCGACGATGACCCGGCGGACGCCGCTGAGGTCGAGGGAATGGCGGCGGCAGTGGTCGAGGAGCCGGCCTGGTGTGCCGATGATGACGTGCGGATGGCGGTGCAGTTTCTGCAGCTGATTCTCGATGGTCTTGCCGCCGATGAGGCTGAGGACGTCGATGCCCAGTTCCGGTGCCAGCGTATCGGCGACGTCGGCAATCTGACGGGCCAATTCCCGTGTCGGTGCCATGACCAGGACCTGTTCGGCGTGGATATCCGTCTTGATCTGCTGCAGCGACGGCAGGAGGAAGGCAAAGGTCTTGCCCGTGCCAGTCTGGGCCTGGGCCAGGATGTCGCGGCCCTTGAACAGCGGCGGGATGGCCTGGGCCTGGATGGCCGTCGGTTCGTCGACGCCCTGCTTATGGAGGAGTTCACAAATCTTCGGCGTAATGCCGAGGGATTCAAAATTCTTTGTCATGTATGTTCCTTTCTGTGCGGACTAAAATCACTTGCTATAATTTCTATTGTACACAAAAGCCAGGCCTTGCGCAAACTTTTCTTTCTTTTAGGGATATGGTATACTAAAGTGATTTCGTTTGCATTATTTTAGGAGGTCTTGCAGAAAATGAGTTGGTGGCGCGATATCTTGCGGCAATGTGTCTTCATGTGTTTCTTTATCATTCCCATTCCCATCGGTGCCTATACGATCCACAGCGGCTCCAGTGCCGTCGTAGCCATGGTAAGTTATGTCTTTTTATCGCTGGTCATCCCCGTAGCCTACGTGGGCTGCCACGATGCGACGTTTGGCCCCAAGGGCGGGCGTATCTGCCGCTGGGTCATGGCCCTCATGTGGTTCATCGTCTTTGCGGCTATCGGGGCCTTTACGGCCTTCATGGGTGTCTATTGGAAGGCTGCGCCTTTCTGGGAATGGCCGACCATTGGCCGTGATATCGTATTCATCGTTGGCATGTACGCAGAAATCAGCCTGACCATGCTCCTGGCTTACGCCATATCCCAGCTCCTGCCGGGCCGAAAGGAAGTAGGTTAATGGACAACTTACAAAAACAGACATGGCACGACCGGCTGCTGGCCGTCGTCTGGTCGTCGTGCGGCATCCTGCCGCTGCCCTTTGGTGCCTTTGCTTCAGATAGGCCATATATCGCCTCAGCGTCGATTCTGGCCTTTTTTATCTTATCCTTTGCCGTTCCCCTGTGGCTGGGCTATCGACGCCGTCGTGCGGGCAGGGACGGCGATTATGCGTCATCCGGGGCGACCCTGTATGGCGGCGCCGTCGTCCTGCTCGTCGCTGTCGGCCTGCTCAACGGCCTGACCGGCCTGGACTGCTGGCATTCTTATCCCGTCCGGGTCGGATTATTCGCCCTGTGGATGTTCCTGACCGTCGCCATACAGTATCTGGCGGCACGGGCCGTCGATTTCTGGAAAGGGCGCCGGCGGAAATACTGGTACTCCCAGTTCATCGATCCCATCGTCTACAGCCTGCCCCTGCCGTGTGCCGTGCTGGGCATGTTCCTCTTCCCGGCCGTCAGCGACTCGTCCGTGACGCAGAGCCTGGTCGTCGGCATCATGGCCATCATGGGCTTCTGCTTCATCGGCATGAGCATCTTCGTCATTGCCACCTTCGCCCTCTATTTCTTCCCGTATAAGCGCTATGGTTATCAGGGAAAACAGCGGCTGGTCCACATTGCCGCCATCGTCGTCATGGTCCTCATGTGGGCCCTGGTCCAGCACATCCTCTTCGACAGCCAGATACACGTCTTTACGTACATCTTCAAGGCCATGCCGATCCTCCAGAACAATCCCCTGGTCTTCGTCACGCCCTTCGTCGTAGCCGCCCTGACCATCATCGGCTGCGTAGCCATGCGCAACGTCGTCCTGGCGGCCTTTGAGGGGAAGAGGAGTTTGTAGTTTGTAGAAATTGTAGGGGCTTGCCGTGGCAAGCCCGCCTCAGAATATGAATGATTTTCCGGTTCAAGGAGAACGTCGCCTGATATCCAGCGGGTCGCCCACGTGGCGACCCCTACAGTAAAAAAGGCTTGTCGCACGGCGACAAGCCTTTTTTTTATTTAATTTCCACGATGGTCTGCTTCATGATGGTGAAGCGGATGACGTATACCAGCCATCCCAGGAAGGCGGCGAAACAGCCGCTGAGGAAGGTCGTGGCATCGGTGGTGGTCAATGCATATACGCAATAGATAATGGATACGCCTGCCAGGAATATCGACGTATTTCTGTTACAGACTTCATTGGGGATATGTTCCTTGGTGAGGATCGTCGTCAGGGCCCCGGCACAGAGCATGTAGGGGATGACGTTGGTGACGACGGCCAGGTTGGCCAGGAGTTCGAACTGGGCGGCCAGGGTCGGGCTGATGGTCATGAGGGCCAGGAAGCTCTGCATGCAGAGGATGCACAACATGCCTTTGACCGGGACGTCAGCGCTGGTGACTTTGGCGAAAATCTTGGGGAACAGGCCGCGCTGAGCGCTGGTCTTGAAGACGCGGGCCAGGGTGAACTGCCAGGACAAGAGGGAACCGGCACAGGAGAATACCATCAGGCCCATGACGGCTTTGCCGGCCGTATCGCCGAGCATGTACGAGAAGGCCAGGCCGAAGGGAGCGCTCGATGCCAGGATTTCCGCATTGGGGACGATACCTGCAATGACGTTCGTCGAGGCGACGTAGATGATGGCGACGCCGAGGGTGCTGACGAAAGTGGCAATAGGAACGGATTTCTTCGGATTTTCAACGGCATCCATGTTGACCGCTGCCGATTCGAGTCCCAAGAAGGACCACAAGGTCAGGGCGATGGAATTGCCGACGGCATCGCTGAGTCCCAGGTTATTGGGGTTCCACGAAGCCAGCCAGGTAGCCGGGCTGAACCAATGCCAGCCGATGATGGAAATGCCCAGGACCGGGATGATGGCACCCCAGATGGTGATGGTACTGAGCTTGCCGGAATAACGGGAGCCGCTGAAGTTGAGGGCTGCCGCAATCCACAATAAAGCGATCGTATATAAACACGTCTGTAACGGCGTAAAGGTTGTCTCAAGGAAACCGGCGCCGTAGCCGACCGCCGTAATGGCGATAGCGACGTTTGCAATTACGATGGAAACAGAGTAGGCGTAATTAGCCATAAAATGTCCTACACGCCCGAAAGCGTATTCGGAGTAACCGCCCATACCACCTGGCTTTGTCGTGAACATGCCACATCGGGCAAAAGCCATGGCCAGGGCTAAAGAGCCTAGTGAGGTAATAATCCAGGAAATAATCGAGATCGTACCGACTTCGGCGAGCTTGGTCGGCAGCATGATGATACCGGCGCCAAGCATGTTGGCAGCAGTGACAAAGGTCAACTGTACCACAGACATTTTACGACATGTAGTTTTCATTATCAGTCCTTCTTTCGTTAGTGATGCGTATAAGCATGTCTTGAAATTTTTAGCAAATTAATTCTATCATTTTTGCCGGGAAAATTAAATACTTTTTGAAAAAACGTTATATGTATTTGGGCCACTTTTCACGCTCTATATTCCAAATGGGAATAGAGTTTAGTGGTTCGTGTTTCGTGGCTCGTAGCACTGTAGGAATCGTACGTGGGGACCCGTTGGAAATTTGAATGAGTTTCCCAGCAATCTGAATGGAAGATTGCATAATCCTGAAGCGGGCGCCCTACGTGGTCGCCCCTACAGAAATTTAAAAATATCAGCTGACTGCTAAAAAAAGCTTGCCGCCGAAGCGACAAGCTTTTTACACATGAGAGATGAAATTAGTCGATGTTTTCTACGACGCAAGCCGTACCCTGGCCGCCACCGATGCACAGTGTAGCCAAACCGTATTTGCCGCCGACTTCTTTCAAGCCATAGAGCAGGGTTACGAGGATACGAGCGCCCGATGCACCAATCGGATGGCCGAGGGCGATAGCGCCGCCATGGATGTTGACTTTGTCCATATCGAAACCGAGTTCACGGCAGCAGTATACAGCCTGAGCTGCGAATGCTTCGTTAGCTTCGACGAGGTCGAGGTCTTTGACTTCCAGGCCTGCTTTAGCCAATGCTTTACGGGAAGAAGGAACAGGGCCGGTACCCATGATAGCGGGATCTACGCCAGCAGAAGCATAGCTTACGATCTTAGCCATCGGTTTGAGGCCGAGTTCTTTAGCTTTATCAGCGGACATAACTACGAAAGCAGCTGCGCCGTCGTTGATGCCGGAAGCGTTACCAGCCGTAACTGTGCCGCCTTTTTTGAAGGCCGGTTTCAATTTAGCAAGGCCTTCCATGGTCGTGCCTTCACGCGGGAATTCGTCCGTGTCGATGACAACGTCCTGTTTCTTCTGATGAACCGTTACCGGAACGATCTGGGATTTGAATGCGCCGCTCTTGATAGCTTCGCAAGCTTTGACCTGAGAACGGACACCGAGTGCGTCCTGGTCTTCACGAGTGATGCCGAAACGTTCAGCAACGTTTTCAGCCGTGATGCCCATATGATAGTCGTTGAATGCGTCCCAGAGGCCATCTTTGATCATCGTATCGACGAGGACACCGTTGCCCATGCGATAGCCATAACGAGCTTTCGGAACAGCGAAGGGAGCCATGGACATGTTTTCCATGCCGCCTGCTACGATGACGTCAGCGTCGCCGGCTTTGATCATCTGAGCTGCCAAGGATACGCAGCGGAGACCGGAACCGCAAACTTTATTGACCGTAAGAGCCGGGACTTCAATCGGCATACCAGCTTTGATCATAGCCTGACGAGCCGGGTTCTGACCCTGAGCAGCCTGGAGGACATTGCCCATTACGACTTCGTCGACATCTTTGCCTTCGATACCAGCGCGTTTGAGCGCTTCTTTAATGACGACAGCACCGAGTTCTACAGCCGGTGTGTTTTTGAAACCGCCGCCGAATTTACCAATTGCCGTACGGCAAGCACTTACGATAACTACTTCTTTCATTGGAATCACTCCTTGAAAATTTTTACGTATTGAAATAGATGCCGGTGTATCAGTATGAGAGGATGCACCGTGCGAAAGCGTCATATTATAAATGACACTCTGATATTGCTATCATACACCATTTTAAAGAAAATGTATAGAGAACGTTCCAAAAATTACGTACTCTATACATCTCCATTACTTATTGCTAGGGAATAGGGAATTTTGTTAAATTACAGACGTTCTACGATGATAGCCGTGCCCTGGCCGCCGCCGATGCAGAGGGAAGCCAGACCATATTTACCGTTGATTTCCGGTTCAGCCAATGCGTAGAGCAAGGTGACGACGATACGAGCGCCGGAGCAGCCGATCGGATGGCCGAGGGCGATAGCGCCACCGTGGATGTTGACTTTGTCCATGTTGAGGCCGAGTTCGCGGCAGCAGTATACGGACTGAGCTGCGAAAGCTTCGTTCAATTCGATGAGGTCCATCTGGTCGACGTTCATGCCGGTCTTCTTCATGACTTTGCGGACTGCCGGAACCGGGCCGGTACCCATGATAGCCGGTTCAACACCAGCCGAAGCCCAGTCGATGATGCGAGCCAGCGGTTTGATGCCGAGTTCTTTAGCTTTTTCAGCGGACATTACGACAACAGCAGCTGCGCCGTCGTTGATGCTGGAAGCGTTACCAGCGGTAACCGTGCCGTTTTTGATGAAGGCCGGACGGAGTTTAGCCAAGGTTTCCATGGTGCAGTTCGGGCGGATGAATTCGTCTTTGTCGACGATGACATCGCCTTTTCTCTTATGAACCGTTACCGGAACGATCTGGCTGTCGAATTTGCCTTCCTGCTGAGCTTTGTAAGCCAGGTTTTCAGAACGGCAAGCCAATTTATCCTGATCTTCACGGGTTACGCCAAAGCGGGCAGCGACGTTTTCAGCCGTTACGCCCATGTGGTAATTGTTTTCTGTGCAGAACAGGCCATCGCGCATGAGCAAGTCTTCGAGGACGCCGTTACCCATACGATAGCCGCGGCGGCCTTTAGCGATGGAGTAGGGGGCGTTGGACATGGATTCCATACCGCCGGCTACGATGATGTCGGCATCGCCGAGTTTGATCTGCTGGGATGCGAGGGAAATGGCACGCATACCGGAACCGCAGAGTTTATTCAATGTGAAAGCAGGAACTTCCTGAGGAATACCCGAATGGAGGGCTACCTGACGGGCCGTGTTTTCGCCGCAGCCAGCCTGGAGTACGTGGCCCATGATGACTTCGTCGATCTGATCTACAGGAATACCTGCGCGTTTGATTGCTTCAGTAACAGCAGCGACACCGAGGTCTACAGCGGTGACGTCTGCGAACTGGCCATTGAAACTGCCGATGGCCGTACGGCAAGCACTTACGATAACAGCATCTCTCATTAGAAAAACCATCCTTTCTGATGTGGAACAGAGTATAGAATAATATAGTATATAAGACTTTTTTGACGGAGCCGCCGCTTACGCAGCTCCTTGGGGGTTACGCTGAAATGAAGAACTTGAGTTCTAAATTTCACAATCTCCATGCCTATATAGTACATTTTTTCACAATGAAATGCAAGAGGAAAATGAATTTTTCTTATGCTAGATACTCATGCTAAAGAAAGAAGCAGATGCGAAAAGAATAAAGTGGACGAATAATTCGCTATGCGTATGATTATGTAGGGCCCGTTCCGGCGGGCGGCCCGGCTCTCCTCATAGGAGAGCTGTCAGCGAAGCTGACTGAGAGGTTGCTCTTTCAACATAGTTTGTAGTACGGAGTTTGTAGGGGCGCCACGTGGGGCGCCCGTTATGAATTTTGGAAATTCTCTCAGCAAACGGAGTGGGAAATCGCACATTTCCTAAGCGGGCCGCCCTTTGGGACGGCCCCTACGAACCCCTAGCCCCTAGCCACTAGCCACTAAAAAAGGGCTTGCCGCGTCGCGGCAAGCCCTTTTCCTATCCCTCTTAAAGAAGATGAGCGATGAAACTGTATGAAAGTAAAGCACTCATGGAGATGATGATTTTTGCATTGGCACTTAAGTTCATAGTTCTTACCTCTTTTCTTCCTTATTATATGACGATACTTAATAATTTTAAATGATTCCCAGATATTCGTCCTACCTGTAGGAGAACTCTTTATCTATAAATATAATAACATACGAGTAAATAAAATCAATGGCTGAAAAATGCAACGACAGGGCGGATAAATGATTTAAAGGCAATGAATGGCTAAATAACGATATAAAATCAAGAAAATGGGGGAGCCGATTTTTAAAAAAGAAGAAAGATGAGGTAAAAAACAAGAAGTGTAAAGCACTATAAAATAGATATTTATTCATAACAGAAAAATATTAAAATTTACGTTTAAATAAAGGAGAAACTTAAAACTTAGTAAAAGACGCTTTTCTCGACACTAGCGGCATGGCGTGAAATGCCTTATAATAAGTATATCTGCCAGATGACAGGTTGAGTGTTTGACGGATGATATCCATTAAAGATGCTATTATTAATGTATTATATATATTAGGAGGAAGACCATGGGATTTTTTGATGCCTTTTTTAAAGAACATCAGCGGACGAAGAGCGAGGAGATCTATGACAATGCCTTGCGGATCTTTAATTCACCGGAATTGCAGAACCAGGCTTTAACGGGAGAGCTGGCCGACAAGGTGCGGCATGGGGAAGACTGCGATGTCCTTCCCGGAGCTTACGGCCGTTTTGGCCATGATGCGACCAATCCCATCCCCGTCAACGGACCGAGCGGTGAATTCGTCTATTTGTCGCGCCTGCGCCTGCGCCGGACGGGTTCCATGGTCTTTTTCCACAAGGCCGGTCAGGTCGGGAACCTGGACGTCTTTGAATTGACCAATGTCAGTGGCAAGTTCGTCGACCGCCTGTATGTCGACATGTATCATCCCCGCTGTTCCCGCCGTTATCCCGACGGCTATACGCTGGAACGGGAAGCCGTCTTCCCGCGGGGCGTGACGACGACGCTGGCCGATTTCCCCAAAGGCCTCTATAAGGCCATCAAGAAGGAAGCCAAGCTGCGCCTGGGCATCGACGTCGCTGAAAAGGAAAGCGACTGCATCGATGTGCCGGCCGTACAGGCTGCTTTGGACCAGCTGCGGCAGAAAAGGCCGGCGGCTCCCATCATGAAGCCATTGAAATAAAGAGAAACTATGGTATAATTACACCAGGTTAGTAATGTAGATTATTAGGAGGGTTATCGATGAGAGAATTACCGAAAGCACATGAAATTTGGCGCCACTTCAAGAAGAATACCTATGAAATTATTACCATTGCCGAACATACGGAGACAGGTGAAAAATTCGTCATTTACAAAGCCTTGCACGACACGATGAAGACCTATGCCCGTCCGCTGAAGGATTTCATGAGCGAAGTCGATAAGGAAAAATATCCCCGTGCCGAACAGGATTACCGCTTCGTCAAAGTTAAATAATCTTGACAAGGCCTGTGAAGGCTGATATAATATGTACTGTTGAAAATAAAGCAGAAGCTATCCGCTTCTCACCTTACAAGGCGCTGGAGTCACTAAGGTCTATGACGGAAACGTAGAGCGGATAGCGATGCTATCCGTTCTTTTTTTATTTCGGAGGTGAAAGACGATTAGTAAGGAATTACGTATCAACGATCAAATCAGAGCCCGTGAAGTACGCGTGGTCAGTGATTCTAACGAACAGCTCGGTGTTATGTCTCTCCGTTCGGCCCGCCAGATTGCGGAAGAACGGCATTTAGACCTGGTAGAAGTCGCACCGAATGGCAAACCGCCTGTCTGCCGCATCATGAACTACGGTAAATACCGTTATGAACAGCAGAAGCGTGAAAAGGAAGCCAAGAAAAAACAGAAAGTCTTGACATTGAAAGAAGTAAAACTTCGTCCCAATATCGAAGACCATGACTTCTACGTTAAGATGAAAGCTGCGCAGCGTTTCCTGGGTGAAGGCAGCAAAGTCAAAGTTACGATCATGTTCCGCGGCCGCGAAATGAGCCATCCGGAACTGGGCCGTGATTTGCTGGTTCGATTCGCTGATGAATTGAAAGACACCGCCCATGTAGAAAAAGAACCTAAAATTGAAGGCAGAAATATGACCATGGTCATTGCTGTCAACAAGAAGTAACAGGAGGACAATTATTATGCCGAAATTGAAAACTCGCCGTGCTGCGGCAAAACGCTTTAACACAACTGGTACAGGTAAAATCAAACGCATGAAACCGTATAAGAGCCACATCCTGGAAAGCAAGAGCCCGAAACGTAAACGTAACCTGAGAAAAGCTACGCTCGTTTCTAAGACCATGACCGAAGCCGTCCGCAAGATGTGCCCGTTCATCTAATAGCGTAATATACTTTTTGATATAGATTCGGAGGAATAGACTAATGGCAAGAATTAAAGTTGGCGTTACAGCACACGCTCGTCATAAAAAAATCTTAAAAATGGCTAAAGGCTACCGCGGCACCCGCAGCCGTCTCTTCAAAAAAGCTAACGAAAGCGTCATGAAAGCGCTCTACTACGCTCGTCGTGACCGCCGCGCCAAGAAACGCGAATTCCGTAAATTGTGGATTGCCCGTATCAACGCCGCAACCCGCGCTAATGGCCTCAGCTACAGCCGCTTCATCTGCGGCCTGACCAAAGCTGGCGTCATCGTAAACCGCAAAATGCTCGCTGACCTCGCTGTCAACGACGCAGCTGCTTTCGCAAAACTCGTAGAAGTCGCAAAAGCACAGTAATCTATGCAAATAAAATCCCCTGCATGAAGGTTTCCACCATCCTGCAGGGGATTTTTTATCTGTAGGGGCTTGCACGTGGCAAGCCCGTTCTTGAATATGAACGATTTGCCAACTCGGGGGGGAGCGTCGCCAAATACCCAGCGGGTCGCCCACGTGGCGACCCCTACAATCAATGCCGCCAGGCTTTGGGCACGGGGATGAAGAAGGCGAAGATGGCGCCGATGATGGCGCTGATCCAGAGGCATTGCAGGGCAGGGGAGATGCCCCACTGGTCGGCACCCCAGCCGACGATGGGCGAGATGAGGCCGCCGATGGTCGTCGTCAGGCCCAGGGTGACGCCAGAAGCGAAGCCGACGTTCTTGCCGAGGTAAGTCTGGCCGAGGACGACGATGGGGCTGTAGGCGGCGAAGAGCGAGAAGGCGACGGGAAGGAGCAGCAGCGTCGCCGTGACGATGTCCGTACTGTTGACCAGGAAGAACATGGACGGAATCATGATCACCATAGAGCCGCGGAGGACGCGGAGGAAGCCGAAGCGGTCTGCCAGGACGCCGCCGATGAAGGTGATGACGACGCCCATGGAAAAGAGGATGGACAGGGCCAGACTGCCCGCTGCCGGCGAGGCATGGAGGACGTGGATCCAGTAGAGGGGAATGAAGGTATTGCAGACCGTAAAGCCGATGGAACGGACGAAGATGACGACGGACAGGCGGGCGAAGGCACTCCAGTCGTTGGTCCGGACTTCCCCGGGATGGGCTTTCTTTTCGGCGGTCGCCGCTTCGCTGACCAGAGATAAGATGTGCGGCATCTGATGGTAGAGGACGAAGGCGATGAGGGCGTTGACGATGCCGAAGACGACCAGACCGTGGATGTCGAAGGCATAGGCACAGGCTCCGGCAACCATGGGGCCGATGGCGAAGCCGGCATTGCCGCCGACGGAAAAGGTCCCCATAGCCTGTCCCTTGCGGTCGCCGGCGATGTTATTGACCATGCGGGCTGCTTCGGGATGATAGATGGAAGAGCCGAAGCCGCTGAACATGGAGCAGAGGAAGATGAGCCAGTAGTTCTGCGTAAAGGCCAGCATCGTCAGGCAGAGGCCGCAGAGGATGGGGCCGAGCGGAGCGAACCAGGGCTTGGACACCTTGTCGGAATAATAACCGAAAATAGGCTGGGAAACCGATGATAAGAGCATGTTGGCAAAGATGAGCGTCGCTGCGTCCTGATAGTTCAGGTTGCACGACGAGATGAAATAGGGCAGGAGGGCCGGAATGGCGCCTTGCGCCCAGTCTACGGAAAAATGGCCCGTAGCGAATAGGTATACATAAGGACTCAGTTTCTTCATGCAAATTCTCCTTTCAGGAAGTTGAAATCATATCTATTATAGCATAGGCTGTTTTCCTTTTCACATTGGTGTTATAATAATAACAAACTAATCAATATATATTAAAAGGAGTTGTTATTATGGCATCAAAAGAAATGTACGCCTTGGGCTCCCAGGCTTCGGTCATCCGTGACCTTTTCGCTTATGGACAGGAACAAGCGGCTATCGTCGGTAAGGAAAATGTCTTCGATTTCAGCATCGGCAATCCGACCGTCCCGGCCCCGGCCTGTGTCAAAGAAGCTATTGAAGACATCTTGGAAACGCGGGAATCCGTGGCCATCCACGGCTATACGGCAGCTTCCGGTGATGCGGCTGTCCGCCAAGGCCTGGCCGATTACATGAACCAGACTTATGACGCCCAGGTACGGGCCGATAATTTCTACATGACCTGCGGGGCTGCAGCTTCGCTGACCATCAGCCTCAAAGCCCTCGTCGAAGGCCCATATGACGAAATCATCCTCATTGCGCCGTTCTTCCCGGAATATACGGTCTTTGTCCACAATGCCAATGCCAAAGCCGTCGTCCTGCCGCCGGATACGGAACACTTCCAGATTTCTCTGGACGCCCTGGAAAAGGCCATTACACCGCATACGCGGGCAATCATCATCAATTCGCCGAATAACCCGTCTGGCGTCGTCTACTCGGCTGATACCTATGAAAAATTGGCGGCCCTGCTGACGCGGAAGTCCCAGGAAATCGGCCATCCTATCTATATCATTTCAGATGAACCGTACCGGGAAATCATTTACGATGGCCTTCCCATCCTCTATGTCCCGAAATTCTACAAAGATACGATCATCTGCTATTCGTACAGTAAATCCCTGAGCCTGCCGGGCGAACGTATCGGCTATGTCCTGGTTCCGGACTGCGCTGCCGATGCCCAGGAAGTCTATACGGCTGTCTGCGGTGCCGGCCGTTCCATGGGCTTTGTCTGCGCACCTCATCTTTTCCAGGACGTCGTCCTCAAATGCCTGGGCCAGACTGGCGACATGAACATTTACGACGAAAACCGCAAGCTCTTATATAATGGTTTAAGAGAAATGGGCTACGACTGCGTCTATCCGAGCGGCGCTTTCTACCTCTTCGTCAAATCGCCTGAAGCCGATGCCAAGGTTTTCTCCGACAAGGCCAAGAAGCTGAATCTGCTCATCGTACCGGCCGACAGCTTTGGCTGCCCTGGCTATGTCCGCGTATCGTACTGCGTCGATCCGGATATGATTAAGCGGTCCTTTGCTGCCTTTAAGAAACTGATGGAACAGTATAAGTAAAAAGATGTAAGAAATTGGAAAAATTTCCTTGACACGTCCTGTATCTGTGGTATACTAAACGAGTCGTTAGGAAATGGGCCTATAGCTCAGCTGGTTAGAGCGCACGCCTGATAAGCGTGAGGTCGGTGGTTCAAGTCCACCTAGGCCCACCAATTTTTCACTTGACAATTTCCTGCGGTATGTTATACTAATCAAGTCCCATGACATGGGCCTATAGCTCAGCTGGTTAGAGCGCACGCCTGATAAGCGTGAGGTCGGTGGTTCGAGTCCACCTAGGCCCACCACACAGACCATCGTTTGGATTATTCCGGAACGATGGTTTTTTTTTCAACAGAAGGAGGGAAGACCATGACGGAAAGTGAAAGGCAGCTCCAGGAAATGGCCCTGTCTATCCAGGCAGCCCGGCAGCAGGGCGGGTACAGGGCGGCCGTCACGGCACCACCGGCAGCGGCCGATACGATTCCCAATCTTGGCGGTGAAGCCCGGGCAGGAGACTGCCTGGTCAGCATGCTGGCCAGCGGCAGCAAGGGCAATGCCGCTTATATCCGTTGTGGCAAGACGAATATCCTCATCGATGCCGGCATCAGCTGCCGCCGCATCGAACAGGGATTGAAGCGCTACGGCTGCGCTTTAGGCGACCTCGATGCCGTCTTCATCACCCATGAACATTCGGACCACGTCAACGGCCTGGCGACGCTCCTCAAGCGGACGGACATGCCCGTCTATACGACAGCCGAGACCTGGCAGGCCATAGGCCGGAAAGTGGAAGGCTTCCAGGACCGCTTCGTCCGCCTGACACGCCGCGTCGGCCTGAAGGACATCCAGGTCATTCCCTTTGCCATATCCCACGATGCCGTGCGGCCCGTTGGCTATACGGTCTGCCACGGCGAATCGAAGATCACCCTGGCGACAGATTTAGGCTGTGTCAGCCCTGACGTCGCGGCGGCAGCGGCTTATGCGGACATCCTCATTTTAGAAGCCAATCACGACGAAGGCATGGTCCGCAACGGGCCCTATCCCTATCCGCTCCAGCAGCGCATCCTCGGCCGCTGGGGCCATCTGTCCAACAAGACGGCAGCCGCTTTCCTGGCCGGTCTGCCGACGAAGGGCGTCATGCGGGTCCTCCTGGCACACCGCAGCGAAAAGAATAACACGCCGGCCCTGGCGCTGCACACGATGCGCACTATCCTGTCTCAGGCTGGACGGGTCATCGGCCAGGATATTTTATTGCGGTTGGCCTGCCAGAAGGGCAGCGTCCGCTTCCAGGAAAGGAGTCATGAATTATGATGCAACGCAAACATGTCATTACGGCGGCAGCCGCCGTCGTCCTCATCGCCGTCGGCGTCTTCGGCGGTTTCAAGATCCACGATGCCTTTTTTACGCCGAGCGGTACCTATAACGGGACGGTGAACCAGCTCCAGGAACCGTCGAAATCGGATTCCATTTCCGATGCCCGCAATACGGCCGTCGTCCAGGCTGCCAAGAAAGTCAGCCCGGCTGTCGTCGGCATTACGACGAAAGTCTATAACCGCGATATGTTCAACCGCAAAGTCCTGGTCGGTGAAGGCGTCGGCTCTGGCGTCATCTTCGACAAGGCCGGCTATATCGTCACTAATAACCACGTCGTCGGCACGGCCAAGACGGTCATCGTTTCTTTGGCCGATGGCCAGAGTACCGAAGGGACTGTCGTCGGCCGCGATGAAAAGACGGACCTGGCCGTCGTCAAGATCAAGATGGACAACCTGCCCGTCGCTGAATTCGGCGACAGCGATTCCCTCCAGGTCGGCGAACCGGCCATCGCTATCGGCAACCCTCTGGGCCTGGAATTCCAGGGTACGGTCACAGTCGGCGTCATCAGCTCCCTCAATCGGACCATCGGGGCTGAAGGCCAGAGCATGAAGCTCATCCAGACCGACGCAGCCATCAATCCGGGCAATTCCGGCGGCGCCCTCGTCGACGCCGACGGCAAAGTCATCGGCATCAACAGCGCCAAGATTTCCAAGGAAGGCGTCGAAGGCCTGGGCTTTGCCATTCCTATCAATGCAGCCCGTCCGATTTTGCAGGACCTCATCAAGAACGGCAAAGTCGTCCGCCCGTACCTCGGCTTATACGGCCTGGACCAGCAGATGGCAGCCCGTTTCGGCATGAAGCTGAACGTAGCCGGCATCTATGTCTATAAAGTCGCTGCCGGCGGTCCTCTCGACCAGGCAGGCCTCCGCCATGGCGACGTCATCCTGAAACTCGACGGCACGGATGTCAAAGACTTCAGCGCTCTCCAGAGCGTCATGGATAAACACAACGTTGGCGATTCGGTCAGCCTCGACTACACGCGCAACGGCTCGGACCACGAAGTCACCGTCGTCCTCCAGGAAAGCCCGCAGAATGATTCGTCTGACCAGGAAGACGGGACCAACTGATGAAGTACCACGTCATTACCATCGGCAAAATCAAGGAGAAATACCTCACGGCCGGCATCGATGAGTTCTTGAAGCGCCTGCGCCCGTACGGCCAGGTCGAGCTCACCGTCCTGCCCGAAGAGAAGATGCCCGACAACCCGTCGCCGGCCCAGAAGACCCAGGTCCTCGACAGGGAAGGGGAGAAGATGCTGCGCCACGTCCGCCAGGGCTCGCACCTCTTCGCCCTGGACGTGCAGGGCAAGCTCGTGTCGTCTGAAGACCTGGCGGCGTCCTTTGCCAAACTGGCCCTGTACGGCTGCAGCGAAATCTCCTTCATCATCGGCGGCCCCTTCGGCCTGAGCGACCTCGTCCGCCGCAGAGCCGACAGCTGCATTTCCTTTGGCCGCATCACCCTGACCCATCAGATGATACGCCTCCTCTTATTAGAACAAATCTACCGCGCCATCAAAATCGACCGTCACGAACCCTATCATTTGTAGGCGAAAACAGGGACCACCCATGAACCTTTCGGTTATCATGGGTGGTCCCTGTTGTTTTATAGTTCGTAGGGGTCGCCGCGTGGGCGACCCGTTGGATTTGGATGATTATTCTAGCAAACTGGGCGGTAAATCGTATATATTTCTAGAGCGGGCTCGCCACGTGCGAGCCCCTACAACTTAAAAAGGCTAGCCGCACATGCGACAAGCCTTTTTTCATTCTGGTGGACCATCAGGGGATCGAACCCTGGACACCCTGATTAAGAGTCAGGTGCTCTGCCAGCTGAGCTAATGGTCCATGTTTTGTTGTCCTTCGTACTCGCTGTTTCCTGAGCACATGTAATATAATACACTAAACCTTGGAGAAATGCAAGCGTTTTTTTAAGAAAATTTACAGAATCTTGAATTTCCCCCGATTCTTGATTTTGGCGACACGGCGAATGTATAATGAAAGAAGTGATATTTTACAAAAAACTACTCGTTTGTTGATAGATTGAAAGTGAGCGATGTGTATGATTACTTATAATGGCAATGGCGGCATGGACACTGTCGCTGTCGGCCTGAATGAACGGGGGTCGACGCTGCGCCAGCTGCCCGAAGGGGATGTCCAGCTCATCCGGGCCTATGCCGGACAGCACCCGGAGATTTTGCAGCATACGTCCCTTCACGTCTTCCACTGCCTGTCTGACGGCCGGGCCAAGACCTATTTCCTCATCGGCCTGGAAGGGAAGCCCATCCGCTATTCGACGTATGAAGATTTCCGCATGGCCCGGCGCCTCATGGCCGCAGCCATGAAGGAAGGCGTCAGCGAACTGGCTGTCATGGCCGATACCCTGGATATGGACCTGGGGTCTCTCATCGATGGCCTGCTCTACCGTAATTACGAATTCAATCACTATAAACGCCAGGCCAAGAGCCGGACTATCGGGAATATCAATATCCTGACCCACAGCCTGCGCCCGAAGGAATTCAATTCCATGTGCTACATGTATACGTCCATCTATGAAGGCATCTACGCGGCGCGGGACCTGGTCAACATGCCGTCCAATGATTTGATGCCGCGCAAGTTTGCCGACATCGTCGGGGCTATGCTCAAAGGCGACAACATCCTCATAGAGAACCTCAATAAATGGGCCCTGGAAAAGCGCCATATGGGCGGCATCGTCGCCGTCGGCAAGGGCAGCATGAACCCGCCCCAGCTCCTGTCCATTGCCTACCAGGGCGACCCTAACAGCCGGGAAGTCCTGGGCATCGTCGGCAAGGGCGTCACTTATGACAGCGGCGGCCTGTCCCTCAAGAGCCATGCCAATCTGGAATTCATGAAGGACGACATGGCCGGTGCCGCAGCGGCTGTCGGCGTCATGCGGGCTTTGATGCTGCTCAAATATCCCGTCAACGTTCTGGCCGTCATCCCACTGGTCGAAAATATTCCCTCCGGCATGGCTTATCACGTTGACGACATCCTGACCATGTACAACGGCAAGACGGTTGAAGTCAAGAATACCGATGCCGAAGGTCGGCTCATCCTGGCCGATGCCCTGACGTATGCCCAGGAAAAGGGGGCGACGCGCCTCATCGACCTGGCGACTTTGACCGGTGCCTGTGTGACGGCCCTGGGGACCGTGCGGACGGGCATGATCGGCAACGACCAGGAATGGATGAACCGTTTCTTCAGCGCTGCGACGGAAGTTCACGAAAAGATATGGCAGCTGCCGGCTGATGAGGAATATGAAAAGCTCCTGGAAAGCGATATCGCCGATTTGAAGAACGTCGGCGGCTCCGAAGCGGGAGCCATCACGGCAGGCCTCTTCCTCAAGCAGTTCGTCCACGACGGCACGCCGTGGATTCACTTGGACATCGCCGGCCCGGCCTTCAATGAAAAGGCCGACGAAACGGGCCTCATCGGGGCGACCGGCGTCGGCATCAAATCCATTCTTCACTTATTGCAGGGAGGCGTGGCATCCCATGATCGTTGATTTACATATGCATACGACTTGTTCAGACGGCGTATATACACCGGAACAACTGACACAGATGGCCGTCGACGCCGGGCTCAGCGTCATGGCTATTTCCGACCACGATACGGTAGCGGCTTATGACGGCAGCCATCGTTTCGCCGCAGGCGTCCGCGTCATCCCGGCTATTGAAATCAGCTCGGAATGTGACGGCGAAGATGTGCACATCCTGGGCTACGGCATCGACACGGCTGACGCCGGCTTGCAGGCTTACTGCGCGCAATTCAAGGAACGGCGCTTCAATAGGGCCCTGGAAATCGTCGACCGCTGCCGCAGTTTAGGCTATGATATCGATCGCAGTGGCATCGAAGCGACACTGCGCCAGGGCGGGACTGTCGGCCGGCCCCACATTGCCCGCCTGCTCGTGGCCAAGGGCTATTTCCCCGACGTCAAGACGGTCTTCGATAAACTGCTCTACCGCGGTGGTCCGGCTTACGTCCCTTATCACCGCCGCAGCATCGACGACTGCGTGGCCCTCATCCGCCAGGCCGGCGGTACGGCCATCCTGGCCCACCCGGGCCTGCTCAAGTGGACGCTGGACCAGGTCCTGGCCCATGACTTTGACGGCATCGAAGTCTATCATCCCAAGAACCGCGGCCGCTATAAAGAATTCTTGAAACTGGCTGAGGACCGCCATGGGTACGTCAGCGGCGGCTCGGATTTCCACGGCACGACAGGCCGTTTCCCCGAAAAGGTCGGCGTCTTTACCGTCGATGCCAAGGCGGTAAAAGCTCTGCTCGACCATGTAGAAGGGAACCTAAAGAAAAGCAGGTGAGATTATGGAGGTTTTCGGTTTTATCGGCGCCAGCGGCACGGGCAAGAGCCATCACGCCCTGGTCGTCGCCTATGACCACGATATCCAGGCCATCATCGACGACGGCCTGCTCATCGACCACAACCGCATCGTCGCCGGCCGGTCGGCCAAAGAAGAGACGAACCGCCTGAAAGCCGTGCGCCGGGCCATCTTCAACAAGCCCGAAGACGCAGCGGCCATGCGGGCGGCGCTGGAGAAGATACATCCTGATAAATTGCTAATCTTGGGCACGTCGAAGCACATGATACACCGCATCTGTGAGTCCCTGCACCTGCCGGAAGCGTCGCAGTTCATCCGCATCGAAGATGTGTCGTGCCCGTCGGAAATCGCCAAGGCCCGGGCCATCCGCATCAAAGAGGGTAAGCACATCATCCCCGTGCCGACGATGGAACTGAAGCCCCATTTCCAGGGCTATCTCCTGGACCCAATCCGTTCCTTCTTCTATGGCCGCAACGGCAAGAAGATATCGCCTTTTGAACGGTCCGTCGTCCGGCCCGTCTTCAGTTATTACGGGAAACTGACCTTTTCTAACGACGTCCTGGAAGCCCTGGTGCGCCATGCCCTGGCCAAGAACGACGGCGTCACTAAGATTAACCGCCTGCGGGTGGCCATCAATTACAACTCGACGCGCAATGGCCTGGCCATCATCCTGTCCCTGACCATCGCCTATGGCCAGAACATCAAGAAGCTCATGAGCCGTATCCGCCGGGACATCCAGCAGGAAGTGGAATACACGACGGGCATGTCCGTCGAAATCCTCAAAATCACAGTCCGCAGCATTTCCCAGCCTGAAGACTAGGCGTCGCCGTTTTCTTCGGTCAGGACCATCATGAGCGGCGTAATCAGGCCCCGCAGGGCGTCGACATTTTCCGCCGAGAAGCCCTTGTACTGAGGAGAATGGCTCAGGCCGTCGAAGAAATCATGCATACAGCCGATGAGCTGGGAATTATTGAGCAAGTAAATGGGCTTGGTCTGGGGCAATATGTGATGCGTGTTCTTTTTGAAGAAAGCTGACGTGTAATTGCCGTAAAAGGCGAGATTAGAAAAATTCGTATAACTGCTTTCTCCCGATGCCGGGAGGAGGATCCCGTAAGTAATGGCCGGGTTCTGCTTCATCTTTTCGACGATGAGGTTGAGCTGGGCCTTTCTTTCGTCTGGCGTCATCTGGTAGTTCATGTCGGTCAGGTAGAAGCAGCCCGTTTCCAGGTAGCGGATGATGGAATTCTTGGGCATGATGATTTTCATGCGCCCCTGTTCGATGATGCGGTACCAGATGTACTGGATGCGCCGGACCCATTCTTTGGTGGCATTGGGATATTTTCCTTCGTCGATGAGCTGGCACAGCGACGTATAGACTTCGTCGGGGAGGAGGAATTCCAGGCCGTTGGTCAGGAAGAAGAGGTAGTTGTTGGATGTAAAGAAGATGTCGCGGTAGCCGAATTTTTCCATGCCCAGGGACTGGCGGGGCTCCATGAGGACGGGCTGGACCATCATGTAGGCGCAGCACTTCTTATAGATTTCCCGGACCTGGGCCGGGTCGGTGATGGTCAGGCACATGTCGATGTAGTCGTCGCCGTCGACGTAGTAGAGGTAGGCAAAGGCGTCTTTGAGGACGATGATGTTGCGGTACGATTCGTAGTCGATTTCGTGCATGGTGAAATTATAGGTCAATAAGTGGTCCAGACACTGATAGAGGCTGCTGGCGGCCTGGGGCATATGATCGGCAAAGACGTCCATCTTCAGGCCTAAGTGGACGTCGCAGGACCAGCGGTCGTTGTGACATTCTTCCAGGAGCTGCCAGATGCCGTTCTGGTCGAGGACGTGGAACTGGCCGGTCATGATCAGCATCCCCTGGGACTGGAGACCTTCCAGGTATTGGTGGAGCAGCTGGCGCAGGGCCGTGTGGCAGTCAGCGCGGCCGGCGTAGAAATGGATGGCCTGGTCGCGGCTTTCACCTTTCCCCGTCCTGGTCTGGGCCTATCGGCGGCGTACCGGCCAGCGGCGCGGACTTTGGCGGTTCGGCCAACGCCGATGCCATCGTCGACCATCCGTATCAGTTCGACTTTTACGATGGCGGCGGCCTGGATATGGCTTTCCTGGGCATGGCAGAATGTAATGCCAAAGGCGACGTCAACGTCAGCAAGTTCAAAGACCGCATCGCCGGCTGCGGCGGCTTCATCAACATCACCCAGAATACGCATAAAGTCGTCTTCTGTGGCACCTTTACGGCCAAGGGCCTGCGCGAAGAAATCCGGGACGGCAAACTGGTCATCACCCATGAAGGGGCTGTCCAGAAATTCATCGATAAGGTCGGCCAGATTACCTTCAGTGCTGAATATGCCCATAAACACAACCAGCAGGTCATGTTCATCACCGAACGCTGTGTCTTCGTCCTCACCGATAAGGGCTTAGTCCTCACGGAAATCGCACCGGGCGTGGATCTGCAAAAGGACATCCTCGACCAGATGGAATTCGTACCGCACATCGCCGAAAATCTGAAGACCATGGACGAACGCCTCTTCCGCGATGAACCCATGGGCCTGGCCCAGGACATCTTTGAACAACAGGCGGGTTAGTGGATAGTGATTAGTGGCTCGTGACACTGTAGTGGCGCACGTGGGTGAACCGTTAGGGATTGGATGTTTCTCCTAGTAAACCGAATGGAAAATGGAAATCACATCATCCTGGAGCGGGCGCCCCACGTGGCGCCCCTACAGAAAAAGGGACCGTCCGAAGGGCGGTCCTTTTTCTTGACATCTCCCGTCTGCGGACGGTATAATAAATCTGAAACATGTGACTGACGGAAGTGGAGTTACCACGGGGAGCATGATTCGTACGAGCCGACCGTCTGGGCGAAACGTTCCAGAAGTGTCGGTATTTTTTATTTTTGCTTAACTATTCAGGAGGAATCACCATGAAAGAACTGCAATTAAAATACGGCTGCAATCCCAACCAGTCGTCGGCCCGGGTTTATATGAAAGATGGAAGCGACCTGCCCTTTACGGTCCTCAACGGCCGTCCCGGTTATATTAATTTGCTCGACGCCTTCAACAGCTATCAGCTGGTCAAAGAATTGAAAGAAGCGACAGGCCTTCCGGCAGCGGCTTCCTTCAAGCACGTCAGCCCGGCTGGGGCCGCCGTCGCTACGGACATGAGTGATACCCTGAAAAAGATATACTGGGTCGACGATTTGAGATTGTCCCCCCTGGCTTCGGCCTATGCCTGCGCCCGCGGTGCTGACCGCATGAGCTCGTACGGCGATTTTGTTGCCCTGTCCGACGTCTGCGATGTCGAAACGGCAACGCTCCTCAAGCGGGAAGTCTCGGACGGCGTCATCGCTCCGGGCTACAGCGACGAAGCCCTGGCTATTTTGAAGACCAAGAAGAAGGGGAATTACTGCGTCCTCCAGATAAACCCGGACTACAAGCCGCGCCTCGTCGAATCGAAGGAAGTCTATGGCGTCACCTTTGAACAGGAACGCAATGAAGCCAAGATTACGACGGACCTCTTCAAAAATATCCCGACGAAGAACAAGGATATCCCGGCAGCGGCTCAGCGCGATTTGATGATCGCCCTCATCACTTTGAAATATACCCAGTCCAATTCGGTCTGCTACGTCAAAGACGGCATGACCATCGGCGTCGGCGCTGGCCAGCAGTCCCGCGTCCACTGCACGCGCCTGGCCGGCAACAAGGCCGATATCTGGTGGCTCCGCCAGAACCCGAAAGTCCTGAACCTGCCTTTCCGCGACGATGTCCGCCGTCCGAACCGCGACAACGCCATCGACGTCTACATCTCCGATGACTACGAAGACGTCCTGGCCGACGGCATCTGGCAGGACCTGTTCACGGAAAAACCGGAACCGCTCACACGGGAAGAAAAGAAAGCCTGGATTGCCCAGCTCCACGGCGTAGCCCTGGGCAGCGATGCCTTCTTCCCCTTTGGCGACAACATTGAACGGGCCCATCGCAGCGGCGTCGACTACATCGCCCAGGCCGGCGGCTCCATCCGCGACGACAATGTCATCGAAACGTGCGATAAATACAACATCGCCATGGCCATGACCGGCCTGCGCCTGTTCCATCATTAAGGCTTCCCCTGGGAAGAAGAAGGACCGCTCACGGGGTTCCTATGCCCTATAGTTTGTAGTATAGAGTTTGTAGGGGCCACGTGGGCGACCCGTTAGGAATTTGGATGATTCTTCTAGCAAACGGGTCGGGAAATCGTACCTATCCCAGAGCGGGCGCCCCACGTGGCGCACCTACAAGAAAAGGCGCTGTCGCACGAAGGGTTATGCCATCTGCTAACTGCTTAAAAGGAGCTGTCGCGATGCGACAGCTCCTTTTTTCCACGAAACAAGAGGTGATATTATGAAAACCTGTACATCTGTCTGTCCTTACGACTGCCCCGATGCCTGTGGGCTTGTCGTGACGGTCGACGGCGGCCGCGTCGTATCCGTTGCCGGCGACAAGTCCCATCCCTTTACGCGTGGGACGTTGTGCCCGAAGATGGCCCATTATGAGCGGACCGTCCATTCGCCGCGCCGCCTGACGACGCCGCTGAAGCGGATTGGCCCCAAGGGAAGCGGCCAGTTCGCGCCCATTTCCTGGGACCAGGCCCTGGCAGAAATCGCCGGGACCTGGAAGGCCATCATCGCCGAAGTTGGTGCCGAAGCCATCCTGCCCTATTCTTATGCCGGTACCATGGGCATCGTCCAGCACGACGCCCTGCACGGCCTGTTCTACCGCCTGGGTGCTTCGGAACTGGACCGGACCATCTGCGCTCCGGCCAAAGGGCGGGGCTTCAAGGATGTCATGGGCAATACCATGCCGACGGCGCCGCAGGCAGCCCAGGACAGCGACTGCATCTTCCTCTGGAGCATCCATATGCTGGCCACAAATATCCACTTCCACCACGACGTCGAAGCGGCCCGGGCCAAAGGGGCCGTCGTCTGGTGTATCGATGCCTATCGCAACAAGACGGCCGACCTGGCCGACCACTTCGTCGCCGTCCGCCCCGGTACGGACGGGGCCCTGGCCCTGGGCATGATGTACGTCCTCGACCGTGACGGCCTGGCTGACGAAACCTTCCTGGCCCGGAACGTCCTCGGCTGGGAGGACTTGAAAAAGACAGTCCTGTCCAAGTATACGCCGGAAGAAACGCAGGGCATCACCGGCGTGCCGGCCGACATCATCGTCGCATTGGCCCACGCCTACGGCCGGGCCCGGGCGCCGTTCATCCGCCTCGGCAGCGGCCAGTCCCGCTATCGCAACGGCGCCATGACGACGCGCCTCATCACCTGCCTGCCGGCTGTCGTCGGCGCCTGGGGGAAGCAGGGAGCCGGCCTCTTGACTTCGGCGTCGGCGTCGAAAGCCTATGATAAAGAAATCGTCACCCATTCCGATTGGAAACAGCCTGGCAAGCGCGTCGTCAACATGTGCTGCCTGGGCCAGGCACTGACGGGTGACGACCGCATCCGCAGCCTCTTCGTCTATTCGTCCAATCCGGCCTGCACGGCGCCGGACCAGAACCAGGTCCTGAAGGGCCTCTGTCGGGACGATTTATTTACCGTCGTCCACGAACGCTTTATGACCGATACGGCCCGTTATGCCGACATCGTCCTGCCGGCGACGACGTCGCTGGAACACGACGACGCCTATTATTCCTATGGCAACTACACGATCCAGTGCGGCTATGCAGCCATCCCTCCTGTCGGCCAGAGCCGTTCCAACTGGCGCGTCGCCTGTGACCTGGCCCATGCTATGGGTATAGACGATGATTTCTACAATCGCTCGGAACGGGACCTCGTCGAAGCCCTGGCTGCGTCGACGACGAAATGGCCCCTGCCTGTGGATCAGCAGCGCCTTAGTCAGGGCCTGCCGACGCCGCTGCCCATGCCGGACGATTACCAGACGCGATTTGCCACGCCGTCGGGGAAAATCGAGATATACAACGCGGCCCTGACGCCGGCCCTGCCGGACTATCTGCCCCTTGCAGAAGATGACGGCACGCTGGCTTTCGTCAATGGGCCGGACATGCGCATCCTCGATTCGTCCTTCAATGAACGGGACGAACTGACGGCCAGCCATACGATGGACCTCTTCGTCCATCCCGACGATGCGGCACGCTATGGCCTGCAGGACGGCCAGACCGTGACCTTGGCCAATGAACGGGGCCAGGCCGATTTCACCGTCGTCATCTCTAAACGGACCGTGCCGGGCCAGGTCGTCAGCGAAGGCGTCTGGTGGCGGGAACGGGTCAAAGGGCAGGGAGCCTCAGTCAACGTCCTCACGTCCCAGCGCCTGACCGACGAAGGCGCCGGCAGCACTTTCTACGACGTCCGTGTATCCATTATTCCATCCGCTAACTCCTGACAAGTAAAAATACTTGACAGATAGGCTGCTTTCCGTTATAATACCAAAGTACGCTGTTTGAAAGGCGGTGAAGCCATGCTTGAAGATGTAGTCCGCAAGGGACGGCTCCTCGATTTGTACGGGCCTTTGCTTACGGAGAAACAACGGCGCTGCATGGAAATGTATTTCGATATGGACCTGTCCCTGAGCGAAATCGGGGAGGAACTGCACATTTCCCGCCAAGGTGCCTATGATATGCTCAAGCGCGCTTCCCATTCGCTGGAAAGTTACGAACAGCGCCTTCATCTGCTGGCCCGCTACGATGCGGTCCGGGATAAGATCGATGAAGTAGAGCGGCTTCTCGACCGGGAAGAACCGCAAACCCTTGAAAGAGCGAAACAGCTTTTGCATGAAATAGAGTTATAGAAGGAGGCCCCTTATGCCATTTGAAAGTCTGTCCGAACGATTCCAGGCGGCATTTAAAAAACTCCGCGGCAAAGGGAAGCTTTCTGAAGAGGATGTCAGCGAAGCGCTGAAAGAGATGCGCCGCGCCCTTCTGGAAGCGGACGTCAACTTTGCCGTCACCAAAGATTTCATAAAGAAAGTCAAAGAAAAGGCCGTCGGCGAAGAAGTCTTCGGCAGCCTCAATGCGTCACAGACGGTCATCAAAATCGTCCGCGATGAACTGACGGAACTCCTCGGCGGGACACAGAGCCGGATCACCATTTCTCCCAAGCCACCGACCATCATCATGCTCGTCGGCCTCCAGGGGGCTGGTAAGACGACGACAGCCGCCAAACTGGCCAAGAAGCTGAAGTCCCAGGGCAAGAGCCCGCTCATGGTCGCAGCCGACGTCTACCGTCCGGCGGCTATCACGCAGCTGCAGGTCCTCGGCCAGGAACTGGACATGCCTGTCTACACCGAAGAGGGCAGCAAGGACCCTGTCGCCATTGCTCAGCACGCTATTCCCTATGCGACCAGCCATTTACGCGATGTCGTTATCATCGATACGGCCGGCCGTTTACATATCAATGAAACCCTCATGGACGAACTCATCAACATCAAGAATGAAGTTCATCCCCATGAAATCCTGCTCGTCGTCGACGCCATGACCGGTCAGGATGCCGTTACGGCTGCATCGGCCTTCGATAAAGCCCTCGGCATCGACGGTATCATCATGACCAAGCTCGATGGCGATGCCCGCGGCGGTGCCGCCTTGTCCATCAAGGCCGTCACGGGCAAACCGATTAAGTTCATCGGCGTCAGCGAAAAGCTCGACGGCTTGGAAGAATTCCATCCGAACCGCTACGCATCGCGTATCCTCGACTTAGGCGACGTCGAAACGATCATCGAAAAAGCCCAGGCGGCTTTCGATGAAGAATCGATGGAAAACATGAAGAAGACCATGAAAAGTGGTACCTTCACCTTCGATGACTTCCTGTCCCAGCTCCATATGATCAAGAAGATGGGCAATATGGGCAGTCTCCTGAGCCTCATCCCGGGCATCGGGAAATATAAGAAAGAACTCGACAAAGTCGACATGGACGGCAAAGAATTCAAACGAATCGAAGCCATCATCACATCCATGACGGCTCAGGAACGGTCGAGTGCCAATCCGAAAATGCTCATCAAGGACAGCCGCAAGCGCCGTATCGCCAAGGGCAGCGGCACGCGCGTCCAGGATGTCAACCGCCTCATCAAGCAGTTCGCAGAAATGCAGAAGATGATGAAGCAGGCCAAGAAAGCACAGAAGAATAAACGACGGGGTTTCATGCCGCGTCTGCCTTTTTAAATGGATTTCCCTTTTTTGTGGAAATAAGATACTATATCAAGGAGGTGATTTTCAATGATTAAAATTCGTTTGGCTCGTTTAGGTGCTAAAAAGAAACCGATCTACCGCGTCGTCGTCGCTGATTCCCGCGATGCTCGTAACAACGGTCGCCCGGTTGCTACGTTGGGCATGTACGATCCGTCCAAAGACATGGACAATCGTCTGACCGTCGATGCTGAAGCAGCTGTAGCATGGCTCGGCAAAGGCGCACAGCCGACAGATACGATCCGTTCTATCTTCAAAAAAGCTGGCATCATGGCTCAGTTTGAAGCATCCAAAAAGTAAGTGAGGCTGGATACTATGGAAGAATTGATTGCATGTATCGCCCGGTCCCTCGTCAAGAACCCGGATGCGGTTACAGTTACCAAGATTCAAAAAAAAGGCCTCGAAGTCTATCAGCTTCATGTCGCACCCGAAGATATGGGTAAAGTCATTGGCAAACAGGGTAAAATTGCGAAAGCATTGCGCCTTGTTGTCAAGGCTGCGGCAGTGAAGGCTAACAAGAAAGTATCAGTGGATATCGTATAGGAGGAACCATGGATCAGATTACATTGCGCGTTCCTGTCGCTGTCAAAGCAAAGGTTACGCAGGCCCTCAAGGATCGTATCCTCAAAGGTGCTGACCAGGCCCTGAGTGACATCGATCGGGAAATGCAGAACCTGGAATTCCAGGCCAAACGCATGATGACCGAACAAGCTAAAATCGATGCACAAGGGTTGATTTCCTTGCGTGCTAAAGTAGAAGAACAGAAACAGCGTCTCGCCGCAGCTAAGGCTAAGGCACAGCACGACAGAGAAGAAGCTGAACAGTTGACAATCGGTTCCGAAATCAGACAAGGCACGCTTGAACAGACTGTCGTTGTCAATGTCGGCGATGATTTAGAAAAATTGATGGGAACGGAAATCCTGCTTGAAGACGGCAAGATCGTTTCTATCCGCCAATAGAATACGATGGCTGAATTAGATCTTTTCACAATCGGTCAAATCGTTGCCCCGCACGGCGTGCGGGGTGATGTTCGTATTTATCCCGATACGGATTTTCCGAAACGATTCCTGAAAATGAAATACGGTTACATTGACGGCAAGAAATATGAAGTAGAATCCGCACGTCTTCATAAGCGGGTCGTCCTCATGAAATTTGTCGGCGTCGATGATCGCAATGCGGCGGAACTGTTGGTCAAAAAAGACCTGCAAGTGCCGCGCGAAGATTTAGTGCCCCTGCAGAAAGGCCAGCACTACATCTACGACATCCTCGGCTCGGCCGTATACGACCTTCAGGGCCATGAACTGGGAAAACTTACAGACGTACTGCGCACGGGCAGCAACGACGTCTATGTCGTCACTGCCGATGACGGCAAGGAAACACTCCTGGCCGCCATTCCCGATGTCATCAAGTCCATTGATGAAAGTGCCAAGAAGATCGTCGTCGATCCGCCGGAGTGGGTGGACGAATGAGAATCGACATTATCTCACTCTTTCCGGAGCTCATCGAAGCGTTCTTCCAACACAGCATCATCGGGCGGGCACGGGCAGCCGGCCTGTTGGATCTGGATGTGACCAATCCCCGTAATTTCACGTACGACCGTCATCACATGGTCGATGATACCATCTATGGCGGCGGTTGCGGCATGCTCATGAAGGCAGCGCCCCTCTATGCCGCTGTCGAAGCCGTGCGGCGTCAGGTGCCGCGGCGGCGCATCATCTTCATGGGGCCCGCAGGTCAGACCTTTACGCAGGCCAAGGCACGCGAGCTGGCGACATACGACCAGCTTATTTTATTATGCGGCCATTACGAAGGCGTCGATTACCGCGTCGAACAGGATTTGGCCGATGAGACCATTTCCGTCGGCGACTACGTCCTCACTGGCGGTGAACTGCCGGCTATGACCGTTACCGATGCCGTAGCCCGCATGATTCCCGGAGTCCTCGGCGCAGCTGCCGGGGCCGCTGACGATTCTTTCTATTCGTCGCTCCTGGAATATCCGCAGTACACCAAGCCTGCCGTCTTTCGCGGCATGGCCGTACCGGAGGTCCTGCGGAACGGCGACCACGCCAAGATCGATGCCTGGCGCCGGGAAGCGTCGCTGGCGCGGACCTTGGAATTACGGCCGGACCTTTTGCAGCATTGCGATTTGTCGCCAGCTGACCAAAAGATACTGGCTAAACTGAAAGGGGCGAAGAAATGATGAAATCCCCTTTGTATGTCGGATTGGTTCATTATCCCATATATGATAAGAACTTCAACGTCATTGCCACGGCCATTACCAACTACGATCTGCATGACATTTCGCGGTCGGCCAAGACCTATGGCGTCAAGAAATATTTCATCATCCACCATATTCCGGGGCAGCTCGATATGGTGCATAAAATCATGGATTTCTGGGAAAGCCCGGTGGGCCGCAACTATAACGGCTACCGCACCCAGGCTTTCGATATCGTAGACATCCGCCCGTCCATCGAAGCGGCTGTCGAAGCCGTCACCGCCGCAGAAGGGAAGCGCCCTTACGTCGTCACGACGGACGCGCGGACCTATGCCAACACCATTTCCTATAAGGAGTTGCGGCAGAAGCGGGAAGAAGACGATACGCCGATCCTCCTGCTCTTTGGCACGGGCTACGGGATGACGAAAGAAACGATGGAAAAATTTGATTTCATCCTGGAACCGATTTACGGGGCCGGGGAATATAATCACTTATCTGTCCGTTCGGCAGCAGCTATCATCTTAGATCGCCTGGCCGGCGAAGATTGGTGGAAATAAAGGGAGGCATTTGAATGTCTGGACATTCTAAATGGGCGAATATTAAACGTAAAAAAGGGAAAAACGACGCAATCCGCGGTAAGATCACGACCAAGATCGGCCGTGAAATCACGATTGCTGTCCGCATGGGCGGTCCGGACCCGGTCGGCAACATGCGTCTGAAGCTGGCCCTTCAGAAAGCAAAGGAAAATAATATCCCGAAAGATAACATCAAACGGGCTATCCAGAAAGGCGCTGGCGCTACAGAAGGCCAGAACTACGAAGAAATCGTATACGAAGGCTACGGCCCGGCAGGCGTTGCCGTTACGGTCAACGTCCTCACGGATAACCGCAACCGCGCAGCTGCTGCTGTCCGTCACGAATTCTCCAAATCCGGCGGCAACCTCGGCGCTACGGGCTGTGTCAGCTGGATGTTCCACAACACGGGCATCTTCGTCGTCAACCGCGACCAGGCCGATGAAGACCAGATCATGGAAGTCGCCCTCGATGCCGGTGCTGATGACGTAAAAGTTTCCGACGAAGACTACGAAATCATCACCACGCCGGAAGCCTTCGATGCTGTCGAAAAAGCCCTGGCTGACAACAACATCGAAACGGAACACGCATCGATCACCATGGTTCCGGAAAACACAATCAAACTCACGGGAGAAGACGCTGAAAAAATGGAACGCTTCGTAGACGCCCTCGACGAACTCGACGACGTCCAGGACGTATACCACAACGCAGAACTTCCGGAAGAAGAAGAATAAGAGTGGTTAGTGACTAGTTGTCAGTGGTTAGTAAATGGCTTTAAATTTAGAACCATTCACTACAAACTACAAGCTGCAAACCTAAAAAGGCGCTGTCGCAAAGACAGCGCTTTTTTACTAGCCACGAGCTACGAGCCACGAGCCACTAGCCCCTAACCCCTAACCCCTAACCCCTAACCCCTAGCCCTTAACCCCAAAATTTCTAAACCGTTGTAATAACAACCGATTGTCCTGTTTATCCATGGTATACTACGTTCAGAAGTTGAGAGAACCTCACTTAGAGATAAGATATAATTCATCCACTTACTTAGGAGGTAGGTACTATGTTGAAATCTGTTTTGAATAAATTCGCAATGAATGAAAAAGTTACGTCTGATATGATCATGGGCGATATCATCCGCCTTCATCCGGAAGTCGTCGATACCCTCATTTCTCAGGGGATGCACTGCCTGGGCTGCCCGTCGTCGCAGCAGGAAAGCCTGGCCAATGCCTGCTTTGTCCACGGCCTGGACCCGGAAATCGTCACCAAAGCCGTCAACGTTGCCATTGAAGCGAACAAACAGTAAGAGGAGGACATATCATGAGCGCATTTTTAGGACCCATCCATTTTTGGTTATACAATAAAATCCAGTTCCAGGAAAGCCTGATCGACGAACTCATCCGCTACGCATCCAGCCAGGGCTGGTCCGACAGCGATTTGGCCGACAAATACGGCAGCAAAGACCGCCGCAAACTCGATGAAGTCATCGACGAATCGAACATCCACGGCTGGCTCCAGTCGCGTATCCACGATGCCGAAGGCCGTTATGCCGCCTTGGTACTCGATGTCGCCGGCGACCAGGAAGACCGCTTGACGGCACTGAAACAGGCCGCTTATGACTTCGGTGCCAGCCAGCATCTCAATGCCGCTACGGCCCCGGAAGCCTTCCACCGCCTGGACGACCTGCTCCTGGACGGGATGCCCTGCGACCAGGTCAACCGCGTCCGCGAAAGCGATGACAGCCGCATCACCTGGGACCGGACCATGGACCTGCACAGCGAATTCTGGCAGGGCCACGGCGACCGCTACTACGCCCTGCGCCAGGCCTTGGTCGACGGCCTGTTGTCGGCTACGGATTACGCCTTCACCAGCCCGGCCGAAGGCCAGTATGAAATCGTCAAGAAATCTGCCTAAACGAAAGAGAGGGAGCCTTATGTATTGCACGGAAGTCATGGTTAAACAACATGCCAATATTTCACGGATGCTGAAAGTCATCAAAGAATCATGTTGCGCTATTCTGGAAGGGGCTGAAATCGACCAGCAGGAATTTGCCGAAATCCTCGATTTCATCCGCCGTTATGCCGATGGCCACCATCACCGCCGGGAAGAACTCGTCCTCTTCCCTGAAATGGTCGACCACCTGGAAGAAGTCGCCTCTATCATCATCAAGCACGGCATGCTCGTCGAACACGACCTCATCCGTGCCCATGTCCGGGCCCTCGACGAAGCCCTCAAACTCTACGCCCAGGAACCGAAGACGGAATATAAACTCCAGGTCCTGACCGAAGCCATGGCCTATGCCAACCGCCTGCAGCAGCACGTAGAAAAAGAAAACAATGTCGTCTACCCCTTAGCCGACCGCGGCCTGTCCGATGATATCAAAGCTAAAATCGACCAGACCGTAAAAGACATGGAACAAGAAGAAGGCCCGGAATTCGTAAAAGGCTACATGGAACTCCTGGACCGCCTGGAAAAGAAATATAAAATCGCGTAAGGCCGCCTATGGGCCGCCCGCAGGCCGCAGTTCGCCGGCCGCCGGCCGCATCGGACTCATGGTGGTATTACGACCGTATACCAGTGGACATAAATTCCGGCTGTATCCAGGAGTCACGGCGGGACGCCTTAACAGGACGTCCCCTACGAAATCGCATACAGGCGATGAAAGTGAAATAAAAAACACAGCCAGCGGCCTTGTGTGTAGGGGCCGGCCTTTAACCTCTCAGACCGCCTTTGGCGGCCAGCTCCCCTATAAAGGGAGCCTTGGGCGGCCCGCTGTGAGATTTGGGCATAACCTATTCTGGATGATGGCAGGCTTTTTCAAACCACGAGTCATTCGTTAACAGGATTCACGACGGCCTGGCTCTCCTCATAGGAGAGCTGTCAGCGAAGCTGACTGAGAGGTTGCTCTTTTTACATAGTTTGTAGTACGGAGTTTGTAGAAGATGGCTTAAAATTTTTACCCATTGCTAGCCACTAACCACTAATCACTAACCACTAAAAAAACTTGTCGCACGGCGACAAGTTTTTTTTTATGCCAAGACACATTTTGTCCTCCTATTGATGTATAATAATATGTCCAAGGAGGCGATAGGAATGAAAAAGATTGATGTAGTACAAGCACAGCAAGATATCCAGTTCATCTATGACTGCTATAAGAGATTTGGCCTTGACGTGGACGAATGCCGGGCCGTCCTTAAAGAACGCGACTGCTGCGAACACCGCGACAGTGACGGTCATCTGCTCTTTGAGGATGCCAGCTCCCTGACGATGATAGATAGCGCCAAGAATTGTCATGATACGTATATCTGCAAAAAATGCCATACTGTTTTTTCGCTGAAAATTGACCCGGATACGCACGAATACAGCTACAATGAAGTCTTGAGATATAACAGCCTGGATGACCTTCTCAAGCCGGATTTCATAGCACACCTCGAAAAATCCAATCATATTTTGGACAAGATGCAGCAGTTCACGCCCAAAGATGTCACCTTTTTCCACAACAATCTTAAAATCCAGGCCGAACTGCTCCAGCGTGAAATCCGTCGACAAACGGCTATCTTAGAGAAATTGGATTACATCACCCTGGACCTGCCCTATTACGATGACTTTTCAGCCAAACACATCCGCAGCATTCTCTTTCCCCTGTACAAGCAGATGACATTCAGGACCTTTTGGGTACTGAACTTTTCTGTGCCCATCTTTAGCAACCTCGATTATTATGACCGTACGGTCAATCTCCTCGACGACATCCCGGGCCTCAATATGGACGAAGCGCTCACGCTTATCGAAGACTGTTTCAAAAAGGCTGGCACGACCTTGCAGGAAAGCCGGCGCCGTTACGCCTGGGAGCCCGTCTGCCATCACCGCGATGAACGGGGGAACCTGCTGATCCATAATCTGCCGAATATGGTACAGACCGTTGAATGTGAACGCTGCCATGCCGTCTTTGCCCTGAATTTCAACGAACAACTGGGAAAATACATCCATGGCTACCTCTTGGACGACTGCCACTTCTACGACTTCGAACGGACTGGCGTCGCCGAAAAAGCAGAAGCCGTCCTGGAAAAAGACAGACTTTCCAACGTCCATTCGCTGACGGACTATTACCGCATGCGCGAAGAGTTGAAAGAACAGTACCAGGCCGTCACGGAAGATAAGATGGCCTGTTGGGAACTGGTGGGACGCCTGAATACATGCCTCTTAGAAATCGATGGCCTGAATACCTTCACGCGCCATCAAGTCGAAGACAGCGTGTTGTATGCCCAAAAAGAAATGATCGACCGTTATCTCTGGCAACATGGACTTCAAAAACAACTCAAAGCCCGGCTGAAAGAATTCGGCACCCTTCCGTCCCTGAAGTATCCCTGGGATAGTAAAAAGAACACAAAGACAGAAGATACAGAGAAAGGAAAGATACTGCATGGTACATTTTGACAAAACCTGTCCTCCTCAGATGCTATAGTGAAGATAGAACTTGCATTTCACAGGAGGGATCATCATGGACATAAGCGAACAGACCAAGAAAAATCAGGCCATCAATTTGTATACGTGGGGCTTAGAACTCCTCTCTGACGGCGGTCACGTCCGAGATGCCGATAAAGTGGGCTGGATGCTGATAGAAAATGCAGCCACCCAGGGTGACTGGGACGCTCAGAACTATTTAAGCGATGCCTATTTTTACAGTTACAAAAAAGATGAAAAAGCTGCCTTTTGGTACACCAAAGCCGCCGAACAGGGACTGCCAGAAGCCCAGGCCATGCTGGGGATGCTCTATCTCCTGGGACGCGGCGTCACACGGAATTACGCCAAAGCCCGCCATTACTTTGAACAAGCCTTGCAAGGCGGTGAACTCAACGTCGAAGCCGCCGTGGCCCAATATTGGCTGGGCCAGATGTATAAAGAAGGCATTGGTGTCTCGAAAGATTGCGAAAAAGGCGAAAAACTGATACATCTGGCCGCCATAAACGGTTATGCACCCCGTGGGAAATAAGTGAGCGCAGGCCGCCTCGGAATCAGATGCGGCTTCGCCGCGATAAACTCAAACTGACAACGACGCTTCGGGAAACCCTCAGCGCGTAGCGGGCCGCCCGCCGCTACCAATCGTCCGGGTAACTGCCCTGTATCTGACGAATCAGAAAGCTTTGGGACGGCCCCTACGGATGCGGCTTCGTCGCGACAAATTCATGAAATGAACGCAGTTCGCCGGTCGCAGATGGCAGACCGCAAAAAAATCACGGCCAACGGCCTTGTGCGTAGGGGCTGTCCCAAGCCTTTTTGGCCCGTCAGGTGCCGACCGTCGGGAGGTGCAGGACGGCTGCCAAAACGGACAGCTGTGGCTGGGCGTCCCGCTTGTGAGATTCGACCATAGCCTATTCAAGCATAATGGCAGGTTTTTACGAACCACTAGTCACAAACAACGAGCCGCTTTATTCCAATCATCATTAACCTGGAAGCGCAGAACGATTTCAATCCGGGTTATCCGCTGCTAAAGCGGGCCGTTTACTATTGCGGTCGCATGATTTCCAGTCAGTATGGCACGGTTTTTGTGAAATCCCATTACGAAAAAATCCAGAAGGTCTATTCCATCTGGATTTGTACGATGCCAACGAGAAAATGGGAGTACAATATTTCCAGTTACCAACTGACAGAAAAACATCTAATCGGCTATACGCAGGCCGAACGGAGCCATTACGATTTAATCAATATTGTCTTGGTCTGTCTGGGAAGCAAGAGCCATAAACAGCTAAAAGGCATCCTACGATTGCTGAATATGCTACTCTTGGACAACATCAGTTCCCAAGAAAAGCAGGAATTATTGTCGAAAGAGTTTAATGTAACAATGACACCGCACTTGGAGAAAGGAGTGGCAGCCATGTGTAACTTGAGTGAAGGTATTGAACGACGTGGGGAAAAACGCGGACGTAAACTAGGTGAAGAAGTAGGCGAAAAACGTGGTTGGAATTTAGGGAAGCAAGACGACGTACTGGAAATGCTGAAAGATGGTGTACCTTTTGAAAAGATTGCTCAGTATACTAAGTTATCCTTAGAAGCTATTGCTGACATTGCAAAGCAGAATAAATTGATTTAGGGCCAAATACAAAAATAACCGTTAGCAGTGTAGAACCCAGTTGGTAGTTAAAGCAGTACCTGCCGGTCTTTCCGTAAGGGCATCACCTTCTCGATGAGATTACCGGCTAACTCGATTTTTGTCCTTCCTTTCGTCCATATCGGGTACCTTACGGGAACCGCTAAATAAAGAGGCCATGCATGGAAGCCTATGAGCTGCCCCCCCAATAGTTAGACCAAAAATCTAACGATTGGGGGTCAGTTTTTTTATGGCAAAACACAGTTATGAATTTAAGAAAAAAATAGTACTGGAATACTTGAGCAGTGACGAAGGGTGTACTTCTATTTCACGTAAATATGGAATGGCAAGTAGCAGCCAATTGCTAAAGTGGACTGCAGCCTACAAAGCATTTGGAGATGATGGATTGAAAAGATCCCGCTCTCGAAAAATATACTCTTTCAAAGAGAAACTTTCTGTGGTACAGTCTTACTTAACAAGCGAATTTTCATATCAGGAACTCGCCCTTCAAGTAGGAATCAACAATCCGACAATGATTGCCAGATGGGTCAATGAATTTAAAATAGCTGGGCCGGATGCATTACGGCCACATAGGAAAGGCAGGAAAAGAACTTTGAGCAAATCACGAACCAGCAAACCAGATACTCAGGAGCAGAAGCCAGTAGTCGACACCAGTGTGGAACATGTCCAGGAGTTAGAGGATGAAAATCTCAAACTCCGGATAGAGAATGCTTTTTTTAAAGAACTGAGGAGACTGCGTTTAGAGGACGAAGCAAAAACGAGAGGGTTGCAAAAATCATCTGCAGTCTCCGAGGATCATTCAAATTAAACGATCTTCTCTCCTATACGCAGATACCCAAGGCAACCTATATGTACTGGCAGAAACGATTTGACCGTGAGAATCCCAATCAAGAACTAGAAGACAAAATACAGGAAATCCGTAGCCAGCATAAAGATTATGGCTATCGGCGCATGACCGGTGAATTAAAGAATCAAGGGTATTGCGTGAACAAGAAGAAAGTCCAACGTATCATGCAGAAACTAGGCCTTCAGGTAACATCCTTTACTCGAAAAAGCCGTAAATACAGCTCTTATAGAGGCAAGGTAGGAAACGTGGCTCCGAATCGGATACGACGTCGTTTTAACACGACTATTCCGCACCAGAAGATTACAACCGACACGTCAGAATTCAAATATTATGAAGTAGATACACAGGGACATCTGACCCTGCACAAGCTTTATCTGGATCCTTTCCTGGACATGTTCAACAATGAAATCATCAGTTATGGAATAGCGAAATATCCTTCAGCTAAAAGCATACTGGAAGCGCAGGCTGAAGCAATCAAAATCACGGCTGATTGTCCGTATCGAAGAACGTTTCACTCCGATCAGGGCTGGGCATATCAAATGAAAGCCTATACCCAGAATCTTAAAGAAGAACGAATTTTTCAGAGCATGTCTCGAAAGGGCAACTGTCATGATAACGCTGTCATGGAGAACTTCTTCGGCTTAATGAAGCAAGAAATGTATTATGGGGTGATTTACTACAGCTATGAGGAACTAAAAGCCGCTATCGAACGATATATCAAATACTATAATGAGCAAAGAATCAAAGAAAAACTAGGTTGGAAAAGTCCTGTACAATACAGAATTTTCCGACAGACAGCATAAAAAAGTAACGAGACAGTAAAAACTGTCTCGTTACCAAGGTCTAACTTTTTGGGGTCACATCACTAAGCTATCATGCATGGCTTTTTTCGGCTCAGATGTGGCTTCGCCGCAACAAATTCATGAAATAAATGCAGTTTGTCGGTCGCAGATGGCAGGTTTTTACGAGCCACGAATCACGAGCCACTATTTTTTCACGAGCCGAGGGTCACTCAAAGCGATTGGTCCTATGTCAAGTTTGAGTACAAGTTAAATTGAGGTTTTTATCAATCAGTTATCCAGCAATCAAAGCTGCCTTTTTCTTGTAGTTTGCATATAATTTCTCATAGTCATTTGGTGACATATAGTTACAGTGACTGTGAATTCGAACGGTATTATAAAACGTGTTAATGTATTCAAACACCAGCATATAGGCTTGTTGATAATTTTCAATCTTAAATCGATTCAGCCATTCTCGCTTAATCAAGGCATGGAATGATTCTATGCAGGCATTATCCCATGGATAGCCTTTCTTCGAATAGCTGCGGCACATCTGTGCGGTTTCCTTGATATAGGATTGCGAAAGATATTGATAACCGCGGTCAGTATGAATTACTACCAGACGGCCTGGATTCCTTGTTTGCTTTGCCGTTTGAAGCATCCTAACAATGCCAGATGCATCCAACTTCCGGGATAAATTCCAGGCAATGATTTTTCGAGAAAACAAATCCATGATACTGGCCAAATACACAAAGCCTTCAGTAGTCCAAATATAAGTAATATCGCTGCACCAGATCGTGTCTGGTCTTGACGGATTAAATGGTTCTTGCAGAATATTAACTAATATGGCATCAAACCAACGGCTCTGGGTCGTAACGGTATAATGCTTGACCCAACAAGCACGAATCCCCATTTGCCGCATGTAAAGGCCCACTGTCCTTTCGGAAATACATTCACCTTTCTGTGGAAGCAATTTAGTAATTTTGGGTGCTCCATAGATTTGCTTTGAATCTTCGTAAAGGGTTTGAATCTGTTTTTTTACCTCCTTACGGTGCGTAGCTTGTTTGGATAATTTGCGATGACTCCATCCATAGTAACCTGATGTAGAAACGCCCAATTCTGCCAGCACTCCAGATAGCGAAAAATGGCGTTTCCCCTGATGGGCTTTTTCGGCTTCCTGTTTGACGCTATGGTAAATGGCGGGGATTATTTGTCTAGAATGCTGATAGCTTTTTTTAAGACATTGATGGCATCCTTGGCATCTCGTAATTCACGTTTCAAACGAGCGATTTCCTTGGCTTCATCAGATGCATAGTTTCCGGATCCGCGATATGGCATTTCCCCATTATCCCGTAATTGCTTTTGCCATCGGGACAGTGTCTGTTGGGAAATTCCTAAATTATGGGCACACCCAATCAGTCCTAAGTCACGATGATCATGGTAATATTGGACAGCATCCATTTTAAATTGTTTGTCGAACTTCGTCATACTAAGGCCCCCTATATATACTTTTATTGTATCACTTTATGGAAAACCTCAGTTTGACTTGTCCTATTTATATGCTAGCACCACTTATGATAAAGCCCTAAATGGCGTAGCGGGCATGAAGGGCGCAGTTGATTTAGCTGCTGATTATATGGCTCATGGCGGAGATTTAGAAGTACAAGTTGATGCTTTGATCAATAATCAGATTATTAAGTGTGGAACTTCTGGTTTTTTGACTAGCTTAGGCGGTTTTATTACCCTGCCGGTTGCTTTACCGGCCAATGTGGCCAGCGTGATTTATATGCAGATGCAGATGATTGCGGCTATCGCCCGTATGGGCGGTTATAATTTACATGATGACCGCGTTAAAACCTTGGTCATTGCCTGCTTGTGTGGTAAATGAAGTGAAAGAAATCTTGAAGCAGGCTGGCATCCAAATCGGTAAAAAGCTGACGGAAAGAGCCGTTCAGAAAATATCTTCGGCACTTATCGTCCGCATCAACCGGGCCGTTGGTTTCCGCCTGCTCACTAAATTCGGGACGAAAGGGGCCATCAATCTGAGTAAGGCTATTCCGGTCATTGGCGGACTTATTGGAGGAGGCGTAGATGCTTATTCTACGAAAGTCATTGGCAATAAAGCGAAGGAATTGTTTATCTTGGGACAAAATGAGTCGCCTGTAGTAACCATTGATGCTACGGTAGAATAAATTCTTAAAATGACAGAATTTGTCGTTGTCATCTGCTATGATGTAGGTAAAGGAAGAATTTATATGTAGGGTAAGGTGATATTATGGATGTAACGGCTATGGGAAAAGCTTTGTCGTTGTCTTATGATAAGGCCCTCAGTGGCATTGTCGGCATGAAGGGCGCCGAGGCGCTGGCGGCGGAATATATGGCGACTGGCGATGATTTGGAGAAACAGGTGGATATGCTGATCCGCAATCAGGTCATCAAGTGCGGGGCTTCGGGCTTTTTGACGAGTTTAGGCGGCGCCATTACGCTGCCCGTGGCCCTGCCTGCCAATGTCCTCAGTGTGCTGTATATGCAGCTGCAGATGATTGCGGCCATTGCCCATATGGGCGGCTATGATTTGCAGAGCGACCGGGTGCGGACGCTGGTCATTGCCTGTCTTTGCGGCAACCAGCTCAAGGAAGTATTGAAACAGGCTGGCATCAAGGTGGGGACGACGTTGACGGCTAAGGCGATTCAACGGTTGTCGGCAGTGCTCTTCAATCGCATTAATCGGACGGTTACGATGCGTTTGTTGTCGCGTTTCGGGACGAAGAGCGCCATTAATTTAGGGAAGGCCATTCCCCTCGTTGGCGGTCTGATTGGCGGCGGCTTCGATGCCTATTCTACGCAGATTATCGGCGATAAGGCCAAAGAGATGTTCATTCTGGAAGCCCGGCACATGGAAAATGGGGAAGTGGCTGTCGAAGTCATCAATGTATCGCATGATGATGCGGATTAAGGAGGTCATATACGATGGAACTCATGAATTTGAATCATCCCGCTTCACATAAGTGTGCTTTTTGTAAGCACTGGTATGACCCGATGAACCAGGCCATCCGGCCGAAGGCGCCGATTGTCGGTTTTTGGGAGTATGATCCGCTGGCTGAGAACCAGTGTATGGTGCGGAACATGAAGACCCGGGGCGTACAATCGTGTAATCAGTTTGTCTGTAAGATTTGAAAAGGGCGTGAGGACGTAAACGATGGGGACGGCTGTGGCTCAAGGCGTTGCCTGGCTGATTAAATGGTTTATTTTACGACCTTTATTTTATATTTTAATACAGGTTTTATGGCCTTTTATTTACGGTCTGGGTGTCAATTTCTTGGCTGTCTATGAGACGGGGTGGAACAGCGGCGATTGGCTTACGAGAGGAGTGCTGATTTTTATTACCCTTGGCTTTTTAGGACTGCTCGTCGGTATTTTTGCCCCCAAGAAGGAGGCCCAGGAAAATCGGCATCGTGTCCGCTGTGTGATTGTCAATGTGCTGTTATACGTGCTGGTTCTTTATATCATCGCCCGGTGGTATGGGTTGGCCCAGCCCCTTACGATGACGATTACGATTTGAGGAGAAGGTGATTGTTTGAAGGAAGATAAGGTTTCGCGGGTACTGGCGCTGTATTCGCAGCTGTTGGCTGGCCAGACGATTCAGAAGCCGGCGGCGGCCCAGCAGTATGGTGTGAATGAGCGCAGTATCCAGCGGGATATTGAAGATATCCGGGCGTTTTGCCGCAATGGCATGGCTGTCGGCGACGGGACGCCTTGTGATATTGTCTATGATTATGTGGAAAAGGGCTACCGCATGGAAGGCGGCCAGGTCCAGAAGTTGTCGAATAGTGAGATTTTGGCATTATGCAAGATTTTGCTTGACAGCCGGGCTTTCGTCAAGACGGAAATGGAAGAGATGCTGCGCAAGGTGATTTCCTGCTGTGTGCCGGCGTCGAATCAGGCCATGGTGACCCGCCTGGTCAATAATGAGGCCTTCCACTACGTCGAACCGCGGCACCGGACGAGTTTCCTCGACACCATGTGGCATCTCGGCGAGGCCATCCAGCAGCACCGTTATGTCGATGTGGCTTATGGCCGGCTGAAGGACCGGAAAATCGTTCAGCGGCGGCTGAAGCCCTTGGCCCTGCTCTTTTCGGAATACTATTTTTATCTCATCGCCTTCATCGACGACAAGGATATCGAAAAGATTTATGAAAGTGCCCGGGACATTACGCCGACGATTTACCGCTTGGACCGGATCAAGACCTTGGATGTCGAAAAAGAGACCTTCCACATTCCTTATAACCGGCGTTTCCAGGAAGGCGAGTTCCGCAAGCGCGTCCAGTTCATGTACGGCGGACGGCTGCAGCGCGTCACCTTCACCTATACGGGCTATGATATCGACGCCATCTTGGACCGTTTGCCGACGGCGAAGATACTGAGTGAAGATAACGGGACGTACCAGCTGGAAGCGGAAGTCTACGGGAAGGGCATCGAAATGTGGCTGCGGAGCCAGGGGAAATATGTCAAAGACGTCAAAATCGTAGAAGTGTAAGGCGTTAGGAGTCATGCCTGAGAGGGAGCCCTTCATGGCGTGGCTCCTCTTTTTGTTTCTCGTGATTCTTGTTATAATAAAAGACAAAGAACAGGAGAAGAGCCCCGCCTAGGAAAGCAGGTGATGGTATGAAGTGGCAGATGCCGATTGGTGTCGATAATTTTTTTGATATACGGAGCAAGCATTATTATTTCGTCGACAAGACGGATTTTATCCGCCAGCTCATCGACGGGCACAGTGCGGTGACGCTGATTACGCGGCCGCGGCGGTTCGGCAAGACCTTGACCCTGAGTATGCTGGAGTATTTCTTTTCTATCGAAAAAGAAGCACAGAGCCGCCGTCTCTTCGACGGACTGGCAATCGAAGGGGCCGGCGCTGCCTACATGGCCCATCGCGGCCAGTATCCGGTTATTTTCATGTCTTTTAAAGGGATGCAGCAGGATACGTGGCAAGGCATGTTCCAGTCGTTTCGGCTTTGGATTCAGCGGGAGTTTAATAAACATGAATTTCTATTGCAAGGCAGTCTTTTAAACGAAGTAGAGAAAAATGCATTTCATCGCGTTATCTGGCAGCAGGCGACTCCTGAAGAATATCAGCTCAGTTTGTTGAATTTATCAGAATATTTGTTTCGCTATTATCGGGTAAAACCGATTATATTGATTGATGAATACGACACGCCTTTGCAAACGGCTTATAGTCATCAATTTTATGATCAGACTATCGCTTATTTCCGGACGTTTTTTAATAATACCCTGAAGGGCAATGAGTTTTTGAATTTTGCGATTTTGACGGGCGTCTTGCGCATTGCTAAGGAAAGTATCTTTAGTGGTTTGAATAATCTCGATGTCTATTCCGTGATGGATGACGAATATAGTACTGTCATGGGGTTCACGCCAGCGGAAGTCGAAAAAATGGCTGGCGATTTACAGGCCGATGCCTTATTGCCGCAATTGAAGGCTTGGTATGACGGCTATCGTTTCGGCCATCATGAGATTTATAATCCCTGGTCGGTCATTTCTTGTTTTGCCAAAAGACGGATCGGGGACTACTGGGTCAATACGTCGGCCAATGAAATCATTGCGACTCTGCTTCAGGGATCCTCTAACAGGCAGGAAGAACGGCTATTAGCTTTGTTACAAGGAAACACCGTGTCGGCTGTCATTCGCGAAGGCTTGATTTATCAGGATATACGCATGGATAAAGATGCCCTGTATACACTGTTGCTGACAACGGGCTATTTGACGGCTGTCTGGCGGCAGGATATTCCCAATGGGATGCTTTGCCAATTAAAGATTCCCAATGAAGAAGTGCGCCATGTGTTTCAGAGTGAAATCCTTGACCGCTTTTGCGTGGATGGGGATGTTTCCCGCTTATATATCATGATGGGGCATTTGCTGCAGGGACAGGCGGATATTTTTTCGGAAGAATTGCAGCAATTTATCCTGCAGCTCGTCAGTGTCTATGATGCGGCCAATAAGGAGAGCTTTTACCACGGTTTCATGCTGGGCATGACAGCATTGTTCCTGGGCAAGGATTATACGGTCGAGTCGAACCGGGAAAGCGGGTACGGCCGCTTCGACCTGGCGATTATTCCCAAGGACGTGTCTAAAGCCGGCGTCATCATGGAGTTCAAGGTGGCTTCGAGTGAAGCGGACATGGCGGCGAAGGCCAAAGAGGCGTTGCAGCAGATTGAAGAGCGGGAATATGTGACGGAATTCCGCCAGCGGGGAATTCAGCGTGTATGGAAATACGGTATCGCCTTTTGCGGGAAAAAAATCCTTGCATTTCAAGGGCCAATGTGCTAAACTATTCTAGCATAGGTTTTGAATGATTGATACAGAAAGAGGTGTAAGTGGTGAAAGAAGGTATTCATCCGAAGTACTACCCGAATGCGAAAGTTACTTGCGCATGCGGCAATACGTTTGAAACAGGTTCTACGAAACCGGAACTGCGTGTTGAAATTTGCTCCAAATGCCATCCGTTCTTTACGGGTCAGCAGCGCGCTCAGCAGGCTCGCGGCCGTATCGAACAGTTCAATAAACGTTATGGTAAAACAGCTAAATAAGCAGCAGTACAAGTGGGCAGCAGAGCAGAAATGCTCTGCTCTATTTGTATGTACAGAAATGGAGGCAACTCTTTGAAGAAACCGAAGACGTACGTCGGCGGCCAGGCCGTCATCGAAGGGGTTATGATGCGCGGTCCTGTCAGCATTGCCACAGCAGTGCGGACGCCGTCCGGTGAAATTACTGTAAAGAAAGACGCCGTTCACTCCATTACCGAACGGTATCCGATTTTGAAGAAGCCTTTTTTGCGGGGCAGTGTTGCCTTGTGCGAGTCCCTGGTATACGGCATGAAGAGCCTGTCCTATTCGGCCCAGGCTGCCGGTGAAGAAGATGAGCAGCTGTCGAACACGCAGATGGCCCTGACCATGGCCGTGTCCGTCGTCCTGGCCATCGTCTTTTTCCTGGCCATCCCGACGTATGCAGCCAAGTTCATTCCCGGCGTGGCCGACAGTGCCTTTCGCCTGAACATCGTCGAAGGGGTCCTGCGCCTCGCTATATTTCTATTATATATATGGGGGATTTCCCTGACGTCGGATATCCGCCGCGTCTTTGAATACCATGGTGCTGAACACAAGACCATTTGGACGTATGAATCGGGAGAAGAGCTGACCGTCGAGAACGTCAAGCGCCACAGCCGCCTCCATCCGCGGTGTGGTACGAATTTCCTGCTCATCGTCATGGTCGTGTCGATTTTCGTCTTTGCCTTCCTGGGCTGGCCGAATCTCGTCGAACGCATTGCATCCCGCGTGCTGCTCATGCCCGTCGTCGCCGGCATCAGTTATGAAATGATACGCCTCGCCGGCCGCACCCAGAATCCGGTCATTCAAGCCTTATTCCGTCCGGGCCTGTGGCTCCAGTATCTGACGACGCGGGAACCCCATGCCGACCAGATCGAAGTGGCTATCGAAGCCCTCAACGCCGCCAAGCCGGCTGATGAAGAAAATGAATCGAACGAATTGAAATGAGGAGGACCTTATGAGCTCTTTTATGGATAAAGTCCAGGCCGTAGAAAATAAATTCATGGACCTGGAACAGCAGATCAGCGACCCGTCTGTCATCGCCCGTCAGGACGAATGGCAGAAACTGACTAAGGAACACGCTTCGCTGATGCCGATTGTCGAAACGTTCCGCAAATACAAAGACATTACCAGCACCATCGACGGCGACAAGGAAATCATCGATGATCCCGACAGCGACGACGACCTCATCGCCATGGCCAAGGAAGAAATGAACGGCCTCACTAAGGAACAGGCCGATCTGGAAGACCAGCTGCACGTCCTCATGCTGCCCAAGGACCCGCGGGATGACAAGAACGTCATCATGGAAATCCGCGCCGGTGCCGGCGGCGACGAAGCAGCCCTCTTTGCCGGCGACTTGTTCCGCATGTACATGAAATACATCGAAAAACAGCCGGGCTGGAAGACGAGCATCATCAGTTCCAACGCACCGGAACTGGGCGGCTTCAAGGAAGTCGTCTTCTCCGTCGAAGGCTCTGGCGTCTATGGCAAGTTGAAATATGAATCGGGCGTCCACCGCGTCCAGCGCGTGCCAGTCACCGAAGCCGGCGGCCGTATCCACACGTCGACGGCAACCGTTGCCGTCCTGCCGGAAGCGGAAGACGTCGAAATCGACCTCAACATGGACGACGTCCGCGTCGACTATTTCCGCGCCTCCGGTGCCGGCGGCCAGCACGTCAATAAGACGAGTTCTGCCGTCCGCATGACCCATATCCCGACGGGGATGGTCGTCGAATGTCAGGATGAACGGTCCCAGCTGGAAAACCGTGCCAAGGCCCTGCGCGTCCTGAAAGCCCGCCTCCTCGACCAGGCTCAGCAGAAGGCCGATGCCGAATTGACGGAAGAACGGCGCAGCCAGGTCGGTACGGGCGACCGCAGTGAACGTATCCGCACGTATAACTTCCCGCAGGGCCGCGTGACGGACCATCGCATCAACCTGACCCTGTACAAGCTGGATAACATCCTCAACGGCGATATCGACGAATTCATCCAGGCCCTGGCCGAAGCCCGCCGGGCGGAATTGATGAAAGAAGCCGAAGATGAATAAGATTTGGACTATCGGTGCCTTGCTGCAATGGACGCAACAGTACTTTGCCGGCAAAGGCATCGATTCGCCGCGCCTCGATGCGGAAATCCTCCTGGCCCACGTCCTGCATAAAGAGCGCATCTACCTGTACGCCCATTATGACGAACCCATGAACGGTGAAGAACTGGCAGCCTACCGGGCGATGGTCAAACAGCGGGCTGACCGCCTGTCCGTGGCCCATATCCTGGGTACCAAGGCCTTCATGGGCCTCGAGTTCAAGGTCAGTGAAGACGTCCTCATTCCCAGGCCGGAAACGGAAATGCTCGTCGAGACTGTCGTCGCCGCTGCCGAAGGGACGGCGCCGGCTATCATCGATATCGGTACGGGCAGCGGAGCCATCATCCTCAGCCTGCTCCACTATCTGCCGCAGGCCACGGGGACGGGCGTCGACATCTCGCCCAAGGCCCTGGCCATAGCCGCTGAAAATGGCCGTACCCTGGGCCTCGACGGCCGCGTGACCTGGATCGAAAGCGATTTATTCACCAAGGTTCCGCAAGGCGCTTGTGACTGGCTGGTGTCCAATCCGCCGTACCTGACCAAGGGCGATATGGAACAGCTTCAGCCGGAAGTGCGCCATGACCCGGCCCTGGCCCTGTACGGCGGCGACGATGGGTTGGAATTCTATCGTCGCATCGCCGCAGAAAGCCCGGCTTACGTCAAAGCCGGCGGCCACTGTGCCGTCGAAATCGGCGCCGGCCAGGCCGACGCCGTGACGGCTGTTTTCTGCCGCCATGGCGCCTATGACCACGAACAGACCGTCAAGGATTACGGCGGCATCGACAGGGTCCTCGTATTTTCCAGAAAAGAGTAGAGACGATGAAACAGACGAAACTTGTAGAAATTACGGATATAGAGAAACAGAAAGCCATCCTCGAAGAAGCGGGCCAGATCATCCGCGACGGCGGCCTGGTCGTCTTTCCGACGGAAACGGTCTACGGTATCGGTGCCAATGGCCTCGACGCCGACGCGTGCCGCAGTATTTACGTCGCCAAAGGCCGGCCCAGCGATAACCCGCTCATCCTGACCGTACCCGACGAAGAAGGGGCCCGCCAGGCAGCGGCTGTCATCCCGCCGACGGCACAGAAGCTCATGGACCGCTTCTGGCCGGGACCGCTGACCATCGTCCTGCCGCGCAAGCCCATCGTGCCTGATGCGGCGACGGGCGGCCTCGATACGGTAGCCCTGCGCTGCCCGGACCACGATATCTGCCGGGCCTTCCTGCGCTGTGCCGGCGTCCCCGTAGCCGGTCCCAGCGCCAACCTGTCGACCCGGCCCAGTCCGACGACGGCCGAAGAAGTCATGCACGACATGGACGGCCGCGTCGACATGGTCATCGACGGCGGTCCCTGCCACATCGGCGTCGAATCGACGATCGTCGAATGTAACGGCGACGACGGCGTCACCATCCTGCGTCCCGGCGGCGTCACTGTCGAGATGCTTCAGGAAGTCGTACCCCACGTCCAGCTCGATACGACGCTGGTCACGGGTAAAGGCGTCCCCAAGGCGCCGGGCATGAAATACCGCCACTATGCGCCGTCGGCACCGATGACCGTCGTCGTCGGCCCTGTCGACAAGGTGACGGAAAAACTGCAGGCCTTATACGACCAGGCCAAGGGCGAAGGCAAGACCGTCGGCTTTTTGGTCAGCGAAGAAGTAGGGGCCTCGTTCCCGCATAAAGATATGTATATCTGGGGCCGCCATGGCGACAAGGAAGCCCTGGCCAACCAGCTCTACACGGGCCTCTTGTCCTTCGACAGCGACCAGGTCGATATCATCCTGGCCGAAGGCATCGACGATGAGGGATTGGGCCTGGCTATCATGAACCGCATGAAGAAAGCTGCCGGCGGCCACGTGGTCATTGTCGGTTAAACCTTTTCACATGACTCCGAAAGGGGTATAATAAAACTGAATTTATCAGCATATATGGGAGGAATTGATTATGAAATTAGTACTCGGCGCCGATCACGGCGGATTTGACCTGAAAGAAAACATCAAAGAATATTTGAAGGAACAAGGCATTGAATTCACCGATTACGGCACCCTGACGGGCGAACGCTGCGATTATCCGGACATTGCCAAGAAAGTCGCTGAAGCCGTCGCTGACGGCACTTTCGACCGGGGCATCCTTGTCTGCGGCACAGGTATCGGCATCGGCATTGCTGCCAACAAAGTCCACGGCATCCGGGCCGCTCTCTGCCACGACTGCTTCTCGGCAGAATACTGCCGCCGCCACAATGACGCCAACATCCTGACCATGGGCGGCCGCGTCATCGGCCCGGGCCTGGCCAGAGAAATCGTCCGTATCTTCCTCTCCACTGGTTTTGATGGCGGCCGCCACGCTGTCCGCGTCGCCAAGATTGCAGAAATGGATAAATAGGAAAGGGGATTTCACACATGCACGTACAAGTAATGGATCATCCGCTCATTCAGCACAAAGTCACACTCATGCGGAAAAAGGAAACGGGCTCGAAGGATTTCCGCAACCTCCTGGAAGAAATCACCATGCTCATGGGCTATGAAATCACACGGGACCTGCCCTTGGAAGACGTCGAAATCGAAACGCCTGTCGCCAAGATGATAGGCAAACAGATCAGCGGCAAGAAACTGGGCATCGTCCCGGTCCTGCGCGCCGGCCTGGGCATGGTACAGGGCATGCTCAACCTTATCCCGACGGCCAAAGTCGGCCACATCGGCCTCTACCGTGATCCGCAGACGCTGGAACCGGTCGAATACTACTGCAAGCTGCCCGATGTAGAAGACCGTGATTTCATCATCGTCGACCCTATGCTGGCTACTGGCGGCAGTGCATCGGCTGCCATTACGCTGCTCAAAGAAAAAGGCATCAAGAACATCAAGCTCATGTGCCTTGTCGCAGCGCCCCAGGGCGTCCAGAAAGTCAACGCCGACCATCCCGACGTCCGCATCTACGTCGCTGCTCTCGATGACAAACTCAACGACAAAGGCTATATCGTCCCCGGCTTAGGCGATGCCGGGGACCGCATCTTCGGAACGAAGTGATCGTCCGTCGTTCGTTGTAAGACGTACATCGGTGTAGGGGCTTGCACGTGGCGATCCCTACAGTGTAAAAAAGGCCTGTCGCATTACACGGGTGCTCATAAGAAAGTAATTCCAGAAATTACGATTATGGCATCTGTCAGGCGGGATTGGCAACGAAATAACGGGTATCCGGTGAAAATCGGATACCCGTTATTTTTTTGCCGCCATGAAAAGCAATAGATTTATTCACAGCTTTCAGGTATAATTGTCTTAAATCAATCCTATCCCATCCATTCCGAGATTTTTTCAAAAAATCTCAAAAAAGTTTGAAAGCATTGGAACAATTCAGCCCTTCTCATGCCATATATGGTGGAGGGCTGAATACAGAAGCGATTGGAGGTGACGCTGATGGACAAGCAAAAAGACCCGAAAGGCTTTCTTGTGGTGCTGCCCGGTGAGATCATCGAGATACCACAGGATAGCGACAAATCATGGCTGACACTGTTTTACAGTCTGCCGCGAAAGCTTGCGGAGAAGTGGAAGCCAGCCTATGAGCTGCCCCGCTGCCCGTATGAGGTCTTGCGGACGGATAAATATGACCACATCGTATGTGATGATATGTTCAAGTTGCTTGTGTGGGACTGCTACGCATGGAGCGCATGGCAGTTCTTCCAAGTCAAAGACCGCAAGGGCAATTACCGCGACATTCCCGGCAGCTGGAATCAGTATGCAGGATATTTCCCTTTGTGGCGGCTGTCGTACAGCATCATCCCCTACATCCGCATGAAGTTTGAACAGAACGGATTGGGTTTCCAGAACCTATACAACATCCCGCAGGGCGTGGAAGTGCCGTGGCTGACCTATCAGCAGTTCAGCAATCTGGTCGGCAATGTCACCGACATGGTGATTGCGGAACAGAACTGGCAGCCGATGATCGATGCGATCTGGGAGAACCGCACCGTGGAGGACTACGAAACCACAAGCAGCACCGTCAAGACGGATTTCATGCGGAAGTGGCATCACAACCGCTCCGGCAAGCCAATTTCTCTTGACGAGATGATGGAGAGCGAGGACGGCGATATTTTCGAGGTAGCCGATCCACGGAGCGAGTTTGAGCAGAAGGTTATTTCTGAAATGCAGATTGCCGCCTTTGCCGAGCAGAGCATTAGCGAGAAAGACCGGGAAATATTGAAGCTGCGCATGGACGGCTTGACTGAACAGGAGATTGCAGACAAGGTTGGCTACAAGACCGCCAGCGCAGTCCATAAGCGGATCGCCAAAATTGCGGGAGCCTATGAGGACTATGTGACAGCGGAATATTGAAAATATTTGGACAGATAATTTAATGATACTGGACAAACAGAGATTGGGGTGAAACGAATGAAAAATGAGTATGAAGATTACGAAAGATATATGAAAAACAGACCTCATGTTGTGATTCTCGGTGCGGGTGCAAGCTGTGCAGCAATCCCTAATGGGGACAAGCATGGCAAGAAGATTTCTGCAATGAGTGGGTTTATTGAAAAACTAGGGTTATCAAGCGTGATTTCCAAGGTGGACATCCGTACATCCTCTGATAATCTTGAAGATATTTATATGGAACTCGATGAACGCAGTAAAGCTGACCCCCTATGCCAAGAGGTCAAAGAAGTGGTCCTATGTCAAGTTTGAGTACAAATTAAATTGAGGTTTCTATCAATCAGTTATCCAGCAATCAAAGCTGCCTTTTTCTTGTAGTTTGCATATAATTTTTCATAGTCA
>NZ_JBKKJR010000019.1:0-54285 GCF_046614755.1 Megasphaera indica | reverse complement strand
GCGATAGCTGCGGGGATCCACCTGTTCCCATGCCGAACACAGCAGTTAAGCCCGCAAACGCCGAAAGTACTTGGGGGGAGGCCCCCTGGGAGGATAGGAAGCCGCTGATTAGTGAAAAAAGCACTGGAATTTTCCAGTGCTTTTTTGTTGTTCGTTGTTAGTGGTTCGTGGGAAATGCGCGGCTTCCTATCCGACCAGGGTTCCCTGGGATAAGCGGGGAACCGGTTTTGAAGGAGCTCTGCGACGCGCAAAACCGTGTGAGTCGCTTATGCCGAATCTCGTGACCTGATGGAGTGAAAGTATGCGGTCAGACAGAGATATCCTGGATTCGGCAGGAGAGGTGGGACAACCGCCAGTGCTTTTTTTGTTGTTAGCCGTCAGCAGTTAGCAGCTAGCAAGGGCGCCCACGTGGGGCGCCCGTTCGGAATAATGGGGGGTACCCATCATACATGACAAGCGATGTGGGACGAAGCGGCTTCCTATCCTCCCAGGGTCCCCTGGGGATTGTAGGGGCCGACCTGTTAAGGCGGCCCGCCTGTAATAGTGATGTACACGTAATGAATGATGAATGAAGGAGCTTTGCGACGCGCAAAACCGTGTGAGTCGCTTATGCCGAATCTCGTGACCTGATGGAGTGAAAGTATGCGGTCAGACAGAGATACCCTGGATTCGGCAGGAGAGGTGGGATGACCGCTAGTGCTTTTTTTGTTGTTCGTTGTTAGTGGTTCGTGGCTTGTTTTTGCGGCCTTATGGCCGCATCGTAGGGGCCGTCCCAAAGGGCGGCCCGCCGCGAATAAATGGTGATATACATAACAGGTCCATGAGGCATGGTTTTACGAGCCACGGCTTTTTTTCGGAGTCAGAATGCGGCGTTCCGCCGCGACAAACTCAAACTGACAACATCGCTTCGAGTAACCCTCAGCTCGTAAAAAACGCCCCGACTGGGGCCTGCAAATAGCGTTTTCTCTGCACAGCATTTTGCGGAATTCCCATAACGGTACGCCCTTTGGGCGTCCCCTACGATATCGCATACGGGCGATGAGATGGATGTCGGTTGCCACAATTCTGCAATACGCAAAAAAAAACGGCCATCGGCCTTGTGTGTAGGGGCTGATCTTTAACCTCTCAGACCGCCTTTGGCGGTCAGCTCCCCTATAAAGGGAGCCTTGAGCGGCCCGCTGTGATATTTGACCACAGCCTATTCAGAATGATGGCTCGTAGGACTGCGGCTGCTAACTGCTGACCGCTAGCAGCTGGTAGGGGCGCCCACGTGGGGCGCCCGTTCGGAATAATGGCATATCCATCATACATGACAGGTGATGCAGGAAAACACGCACATATATTAGCATACGTTATGCTCACATAGTTATAGCGGGCTTGCCACGTGCAATCCCCTACGAATCATGGTGTATACGCCATACATGACGGACTCGGACTCAGTAGGGGCGCCCACGTGGGGCGCCCATTCGGGAATAATGGTATATCCGGCATACATGACAGGTGATGCAGGAAAACACGCACATATATTAGTATACGTTATGCTCACATAGTCATAGCGGGCTTGCCACGTGCAAGCCCCTACGGTGTAGTCCGCAAGGCTGCGGACAATTAACTGCTGACCGTTAGCTGCTAACTGCGGTCTGCGAATAGCGTTTTCTCCGAACAGCATTTTACGGGATTCCCACATGGATATGCCTCAAATTTTCCTGGCCTTTCCCTGACAGAACGTCTATAATAGAAACAGCAAAATGACAAAGGTGGTAATAATATGACTGAATCTGAAATCCGCGATGCCGTTCGGGAAGCCGCGAAACTGGCTAAGGCATCGAATCCGCTGACGCCGTCTATTACGAATACGGTGACCATTAATTTCGTCGCCAATGCCCAGCTGGCTGTCGGCGGCTCGGCCGCTATGGTCTATTTACCGGACGAAGGCGTCAGTATGGCCAAAGCCGGTGCATCTATGTATATCAACGTAGGGACGTTGTTCCCGATTTATGCGGAAACACTGCCAAAAACAGCAGCCGTACTCCATGAAGAAGGCAAACCCTGGGTCCTGGATCCCGTGGCCATTGGCATGGGACAAATGCGGACGGAACTTTTGACGACCTTCAAGGCCTATAAACCGTCTATTATCCGGGGCAACGCGTCTGAAATCATTGCCTTGGCCGGATTATGGGGCTTAGAAGGCGGTTCTGATACTTCGGACGTTCGCGGCGTCGATTCTACCGATTCCGTTCGTTCTGCCGCTCCGGCTGCCGTCGCTGTAGCCCGCTGGACTGGCGGAGCCGTAGCCATTTCGGGAGAAGAAGATTTGATTACCGATGGCCGGCAGCTCGTCTTTTCCCAGGGCGGTTCGGAAATGATGCCCTGCATTACCGGGACAGGCTGTTCCCTCGGCGGTGTCATGGCCGTCTATGCAGCCGTAGCAGATCCGTTCATCGCCGCCATTACCGGCTCTGCCGTCTATAACCTGGCCGGTACACGGGCCGCAGCTCATGCCAAAGGGACAGGTTCTTTCCAGACGGATTTCATCGACGAACTCTATGTGGCAACGCCCGATGCGATTGCCCAGAACCCATTGACTGTAGAGGAGGCATAATATCATGAATACCTTAATTGCTGTAGCTATTGCCCCGTGCGGAACTGGCGATGAATTCGCTCCTTATGTCGCTGAAATCGTGCGCATTATCCGGGAATCAGGCTTGCCGAACCGGACCAATTCCATGTTCACCGAAATCGAAGGCGAATGGGACGATGTCATGGCAGTCGTCAAAAAAGCGACGCAATACCTGACGGACCAGGGCCTGCGGGCTGAAGTCGTCTTGAAAGCCGATATCCGACCGGGCTATACGAACATGATGAACAATAAAACCAAGGCCGTAGAAGATATATTGAAAAAATAACTTGACAATATCGCTCCATCGTAGTATACTGACATAGTCAGTTGACGCATGGAGTGATACTCAAGAGGCTGAAGAGGACGGTTTGCTAAATCGTTAGAGGTCGTAAGGCCTGCGAGAGTTCGAATCTCTCTCACTCCGCCAGATTACTGGACAGAGAGCACCTAGGAAAATTTCCTGGGTGCTCTTTTTTTGCCATGAATGTGGATTGTACAAAAAAACAAAATTTGGTACAATGAGGCAAAATGGGTATCATCAAAGAACGCCAGTGAAAAGATTACGACCCTGCATAATGATTTTGGAATTGATTTGACACAAGAAGGAGAGGGGGATTTAGCAGTCATGTGTAACTTAGGAGAAGGAATATACGAAGATGGCCTGATGAAAGGCTAGCAAGAAGGATGGGAAAAAGGCAGAAAACCTTTAAATTAAAAAACATCCGCTAACCACTAACTGCTAGCCGCTAACAACCTTAAAGGGCTTGTCGTTGTGTGACAAGCTTTTTTTTAAGCTACGCAGCGGCCTGGTTTTTTGGTACAATATTCGTGGAATCTTATTTTCACGAGGTGTCTGACATGGATATAAAATATTATGATATTGGGCTCAATTTATTTACCCGGTCTTTTCCCAAACCGGAAAAAATCATTGCCGATGCGGCGGCGGACGGTATCTGCTGTATCCTGACTGGGTCGGAGGCCCGGGAGAACCGTCTGGTCAATCAGTTTGTCCGCAATCACACGGCTTTTGGCACGGCCGGTATCCATCCTCACGTGGCTGATGAAGCGACGGAGGAGGATTTGGAGGAAATCCGGCGCATCGTCACGACGAATCCGAAAGTCGTCGCCGTTGGCGAAACGGGTCTTGATTACGACCGCATGTATTCTAAAAAAGAGAACCAGCTCCACTTTTTCAAAGCCCTCATTGCCATGGCGGAAGAATTAGGTAAGCCCATGTTCCTTCATGAACGGGACGCAGCTGATGACTTCCTGGCTTGTTTCAAGGGGCATGAAGGGCTTTGCCCGCAATCGGTCGTCCACTGTTATACGGGCGACAAGAAGACGCTGGAAAAGATGCTCGATTTAGGCTTTTATATCGGTATTACCGGCTGGATCTGCGATGAACGGCGGGCGGCTCCCTTACGCGATGCTGTATCCATCCTGCCCTTGGACCGGGTCCTCATCGAAACGGATGCACCGTACCTGACGCCGCGGGGTTTCCACCTGCCCCGGACCAATGTGCCCAACAACATCACCTATGTGGCACAGACCCTGGCCGGGTATATGGGCGTATCTGTCGAAGAATTGACAGCCCATGCCAAAGCAAATACAGAAAAACTTTTCAAAATACAGCCATAATGCAAGGGCCTTTCTCTTTATAGTTATAGTACGGAGTTTGTAGGGGTCGCCCATGGGCACCCGTTAGGGACTTGGATGGCTTTCCTAGCAAGCTGATTGGGAAATCGTACATATTCCAGAGAGGGTGCCCTACGTGGTCGCCCCTACAAGAAAAGGATTTGTCGCACGTGCGACAAATCCTTTTTTTATGTCTCATACAGTCTCTTGCGAGCTGCCCTTTTTTGCTGGTATAATAAACTTGATGGGCTATGCATAAAATTTATTTTTGCCCTGCAAAGGAGGGTTTTTTATGAATATTGCGCAATATACGAAAGCGGCCTCTCTGGAAGAAGCGTGGGAGCTTAACCAGAAACGGTCCGCTGTCGTCCTCGGCGGCTGCTGCTGGCTCCGCTTGTCGCCGCAGCGGCGCATTGCCCAGGCTATCGACTTGTCGGCGCTGGGGCTGGACCAGATCGAAGAAGGGGAGGACTCTTTCCGCCTGGGTGCTATGGTCACGTTAGGGCAGCTCGAAGGCCACGATGGGCTGGCCGCTTTTACTCAGGGCGCCATGAAGGAAGCGGTCCGCCATATCGTCGGGACCCAGTTCCGCAATATGGCGACCGTTGGTGGCAGTATCAGCGGGCGCTTCGGCTTTTCCGACATTTGGACGCTGTTCCTGGCCCTGGATGCCCAGGTCGAATTGTACAAGGGCGGCATCGTCAGCCTGGCCGATTTCGGTCAGACCGGGCCGGGGAAAGACATCGTGACTCACATCATCATCCCGAAAAAGGCCTGCCAGACGGCGTATGATTCGCTGCGCCTCAATGAAACGGACTTCCCTGTCATCGCCGTGGCCGTATCGGCTGACGCAGAAAATGTGCGCTGTGCCATCGGCGCCCGCCCGGCCCGGGCAGAAGTCGTCCGTCTGCCGGCAGCTGATGTGCGCCGCCAGGGCTTGGAAGGGGCTGCCCAACAAATTGCCCATTCCATGACTTATGAAAGCAATATGCGCGGTTCCGCCGATTACCGCCAGGATATGGCTGTCGTCCTCTGCCGGCGCTTATTGGCAAAAGTTCTGGGAGGTGACCAGTGATGACCATTACGTATTGGCTGAACGGCAAGAAGGCGACGGCTGACGTCGCGCCGGGCCTGATGCTCTATGATTTTCTCCGCAGCCAAGGCTGTTACAGCGTCAAATGCGGCTGTGAAACGACGAACTGCGGCCTCTGTACGGTCTGGATTGACGATGTGCCTATGTTGTCGTGTGCCCTGCTGGCTGTCCGCATCGACGGCCGCCATGTGACGACCCTCGAAGGTTTGCAGGATGAAGCCAAAGAATTCGCTTTCTATATGGGCCGCGAAGGCGCCGACCAGTGCGGCTTCTGCAACCCCGGTTTCGTCATGAACGTCCTGGCCATGGTCCGCAAGCTGGATGCGCCGACAGAAGAGGAAATCAAGGAATTCCTGTCAGGCAATCTCTGCCGCTGCACGGGCTACATGAGCCATATGCGGGCTATCAAGGCCTATTTCAAAGCCAAGGGGAAGGAGGTCCGGGCATAATGGAATACAAAGCTATCAATCACGTTGTCGCCAAGAAGGATTCTCAGGCCCTGGTCACGGGCCAGCCGGTCTATACGGATGATCTGCGGCCCAAGGATTGTCTCATCGTCAAGGCCCTGCGCAGTCCCCATGCCAGAGCCATCGTCAAGAAGGTGAATAAGAGCGCTGCCGAAAAGGTGCCGGGCATCGTCTGCATCGTCACGGCTGAAGACGTGCCTCAGTCGCGTTTCACCATTGCCGGTCAGACCTATCCGGAACTGAGCCCGTATGACCGCCTCATCCTGGATAAGCAGATCCGCTTCGTCGGCGATCCCGTCGCCCTCGTCGCCGGTACCAGTGAAGACGCCGTCGACAAGGCCTTGCGCGTCCTCCGCGTCGAATACGAAGTCCAGGAACCGCTCCTCGATTTTACCAAAGCCCTGGACAATGATATTGTCGTCCATCCCGAAGACAACTGGAAGCCCCTGGTCGATGTCGGCGGCGACAACAAGCGCAATCTCGTCGCCCAGGCCTGTGATGAACACGGTGATGTCGATGCCGTCCTGGCTTCGTCAGACATCGTCATCGACAGGACCTATCATACGCGCCAGAATCAGCAGGGCGCTATGGAAACGTTCCGGGCCTATGCCTATAAGGATGCCTTTGGCCGACTGACCATCGTCAGCTCGACACAGGTACCGTTCCACGTCCGCCGCATCGTCGCCAACGCCCTGGAAATCCCTAAATCGAAGATACGCGTCATCAAACCGCGCATCGGCGGTGGTTTCGGTTCCAAGCAGACGGCTGTCATGGAAGTTTATCCGGCTTATATTGCCTGGCTGACGGGGAAGCCGGCCTATATGGTCTACAGCCGGGAAGAATCGATGACCGTATCGACGCCGCGTCATGAATCGCAGATCCGCGTCGTCCTCGGCGCCAGCAAGGACGGCCATATCCGCGGCATCTTCCTCGATTCCTTATGGAATGCCGGCGCCTATGGCGAACACACGCCGACGACGGTCACCTTGTCAGGCCATAAGTCGATTCCTTTATACAATGCAGCCGAAGCCATCCGCTTCAGCTATACCTGCGTCTATACCAATACCATTGCAGCCGGCGCTTATCGCGGTTACGGTGCGACTCAGGGGCTGTTCGCCCTGGAAACGGCCGTCAACGAACTGGCTGCGGCTCTGCACATGAGCCCCGTTGCCCTGCGCCTGAAGAATATGGTCCGCCAGGGCCAGGTCCTGCCGGCCTATTTCAATGAAACGGCCTTGAGCTGTACGCTGGATAAATGCCTGGAACGGGTCGTCCAGATGTCGGGCTGGAAGGACGACTGCCCGCGCCAGGTCCTGCCCAACGGCCATATCCGGGCCATCGGCATTGCGACGGCCATGCAGGGGTCGAGTATTTCCAATGTCGACGTTGCTTCGGTCACCATCAAGGTCAATGACGACGGCTTCTATTCCCTCAATATCGGCGCTACCGATATGGGGACGGGCTGCGATACCATCCTGGCCCAGATTGCCGCGGAATGTCTTATGTGCCCTGTCGACAATGTCGTTACTTATGGCGTCGATACGGATACATCGCCGTACGACAGCGGATCCTATGCGTCGTCGACGACATACCTCACGGGCAATGCCGTCGTCAAGACCTGCCAGAGCCTGATACAGCGCATGAAAGAACGGGCAGCTGTCAAGCTCGGCGCAGCTAACGTTGACGATTTGGAATTCGACGGCAAAGCCATTACCGACTTGTCTACTGGGAAGAAAATCACCCTCAAGGACTTGGGCAATGACGCCATGTTCATGAATGACATCGCCCTGGAAGCGACGGAATCGTGTTATTCGCCGACCAGTCCGCCGCCGTATATGGCCGGTGCGGCAACGGTCGACGTCGACCCGGAAACGGGGCACATCTCCCTGGTACAGTATGACGCCGTCGTCGACTGCGGTACGGTCATCAATCCGGCCCTGGCCAAAGTCCAGACCGAAGGGGGCATCGTACAGGCCATCGGCATGGCCCTGACCGAAAATATCCAGTATACGCCGTCGGGCCGCCTGCAGAATAACTCCTTCATGCAGTACCGTATGCCGACGCGCATGGACCTGGGCCAGATTAACGTCGAATTTGAACCGAGCTATGAACCGAACGGGCCTTTCGGCGCCAAGTCCATCGGCGAACTGGTCATCGACTCGCCGGCACCGGCCATTGCCCACGCCATCTATAACGCTACGGGCATCTGGCTGCGCGACTTGCCCATGACCGCCGAAAAACTCTACATGGCTATGCAACTGTAGGGGCCGCCCAAAGGGCGGCCCGCAGGTCGCAGGTCGCACTCCGCAATGCAGGAGCCGTCCTGTACGGCCTGCCCTGGCGCCCTTTATAGGGGAGCTGTCAGCAACGCTGACTGAGAGGTTGCTTTTTCTCAGAAATTTCAATGAAAAAGGGCTATCGTATTAAGTGTTTTTGCTTAATGCGATAGCCCCTTTTTATGTATTCGGGTGTAGTCGGAGTGCATTATCCCCGTCATTCGAGGCGGGCCGCCTTGACAGGACGGCCCCTACATACGGTCCAAGGGACCGTTGCGGTCTGCGTTATCCCCATCATTCAGGGCGGGCCGCCTTAGCAGGACGGCCCCTACATACGGTCCAGGGGACCGCTTCGGCCTGCGAACCACGAACCACTAGGCCGAAGGCCGAAGCCACGAGCCACGAACTCCTCACTTCACAATCATGACGGGCAGGCCCGAATGGGTCGTGATGTAGCGGCTGACGCTGCCCAGGAGGATCGAGGCCAGGCCGCTGCGGCCGCGGCTGCCCATGATGAGCAGGTCCGAGCCGTCTTTTTCGGCTTTTTTGAGGATTGTCGGGCCCGGACGGCCGATGTTGGCGACGAAGTGGATGTCGACGCCGCCTTTATGGTCGGCAATGGCGGCCTTGCACAGGGCGAAGACGCGGTCGGCGCTCTGGCGCAGGCGGTCGGTCAAGTCTTCGAGGCCGCGTTTTTTCTGGTCCAGTGCCGTTTCTTCAGCGATGAGGTCGCGCATGTTGGCGACGTGGAAGACCGTGACCGATGCGCCGTCGGCTTTGGCGAATTCTACGGCGTAGCGGACGGCTTTCAGTGATTCTTCCGAGCCGTCAGCCGGGACGAGGATGCGCCGGTACGGTCCTTCTTTCTTATTGTGTGCCAAGAGGACCGGGCATTTGGCATGGGCCAGGACGTAGGTGCTGGCACTGCCCAGGAGCTGTTCTGACAGGGAATGGCTGCCCCGGCGACCCATGACGATGAGGTCGGCGTCGCATTTGTCGGCTTCGCTGAGGATGCCGATTTCCGGCGTGCTGACCAGCTGGACCGTGTGGACCATCAGGTTTTCCGGAACGGCTTCCATTGCCTTTTCCAGGACGTAGCCGCTCTTGTCTTTGGCCAGCTGGGTCAGGTCCTTGACTTTTTCGTCGGTCATGTCTTCAAAGACGTCGAACGAGTCCAGGACGGCATCGGCATTGGTGATGTTGACGATGGTCAATTCAGCATTATAGACGTTGGCAATGTCGATGGCATGCTGCAAGGCGTTGTGCGACGGTCTGGAACCGTCAATAGGAACCAAGATGTTTTTCATGATACATACCCCCTTTGTATAGAGACTATTTTTCCAGCGAACTGTTGATGCGGACGCCGCTCATGAAGGGCATGACCGGCTTGGTATCTTCCTGTACCGGTTCGCGGATGCCTTCAAAGGTCGTCGTCAGCATCAGCTTCAGGCGATTGGCCTGGTTGACCGAGCTGGCGCTGGGGTCATAGTCGATAGCGACGATATTCGTTTCCGGGAAGGCGGCTTTCAAGGTCTTGATCATGCCTTTGCCCGTAACGTGGTTCGGCAGGCAGGCCCAGGGCTGGAGGCAGACGATGTTCTTGGCGCCGCGGTGGATGAGGTCGATCATATCCCCCGTGAGGAACCAGCCTTCACCGGCTTCATGGCCCAGGGACAAGTATTTCTTCGCTTCGTCAGCAATGTCGTAAATGGATGTGATCGGGTCGAAATGGCGGCTCTTGGCGACGGCCTGTTCGTAAGGCTTGCGGTACCATTCCAGGAGGCGGACGGCAGTCTTGCTGAGGAAGGAATCCTTCCAGCTGCCTGACAGGTATTTATGGCGGAACTGGTTGTCCAGCTGGCCGTAGAGGAAGAAGTCTGCCAGGCCGGAGACGATGATTTCGCCGCCTTCTTCTTCAATCATGCGGACGATGTGGTTATTGGCGATGGGGTGGAACTTGACGTAGATTTCACCGACCAGGCCGATGCGCGGCTTCATGGTTTCACTCATGTCGATGTGGTCGAATTCGTCGATGAGGTCGCGGATATTTCTCTTGAATGATTTGAAATCGGCTTTCTTCAGTTGTTCGGCACATTTCTTCTGCCACTTGTGGAAGAGGGCTTCGGCTGTCCCCTTGACCTTTTCGTAAGGCCGCGTGCGGTAGAGGACCTGCTGCAGGGCGTCGCCGTAGATCATGCCCATGACCAGGCGGTGCCAGAAGCCGATGCCGGGCTGGAAACCGGGCTGCTTGTTCATGCCCTTGAGGTTCAGCGACAAGATGGCGACCTGGGACATGTTGGCGTCGTTCAGGGCTTTGCGGATCATGCCGATGTAGTTCGTCGCCCGGCAGCAGCCGCCGGTCTGGGAAATCATGACTGTCGTGTGGTCCAGGTCGTATTTGCCCGATTTAAGGGCCGTAATGATCTGGCCCAGGCTCATGATGGCCGGATAGCAGGCATCGTTGTGGATATAGGCCAGGCCCGTGTCGATGGCCTTCTGGCCCTGGTGGGGCAGGAGTTCGACGCGGTAGCCTTCATGTTCAAAGGCGGCACTGAACAAGGGGAAATGAATCGGCGTCATCGACGGAGCCAGGATGACGTTCTGCTTGGCGTCTTCCTTGGTGAAAATCGTCTTTTCGTAAGAATACGGTTCGACGACATGGTCTTCTTTGGGACGGTGATTCATGACGAAGAGCAGCGAGCGCAGGCGGATGCGGATGGCACCCAGGTTGGAGCCTTCGTCGATCTTGAGCAGTGTATGGATCTTGTGGCCGTGGGCTAGGATGTCCTGGACCTGGTCGGCGACGATGGCGTCAAGGCCGCAGCCAAAGGAATTGAGTTCGACCAGTTCCAGGTTCGGATGCTGTGTGATGTACTGGGCAGCCCGGTAGAGGCGCGAATGGTAGGACCACTGGTCGACGATGCGCAGGTGGCCCGGGAACTGGCCCAGGGGAGCGACGCCGTCTTCGGTAAGGACGGCCAGGCCCAGGCTGTTGATGAGTTCCGGGATGCCGTGGTTGATTTCCGGGTCGATGTGGTACGGACGGCCGCAGAGGACGATGGCCCGCTGGCCCGTCTTTTCCAGGGTATCCAGGATTTTTTTGGTAATGTCGTATATCTTCTGTTTATATGCTTCTTCTTCGTCCCAGGCGGCAGCGGCAGCGGCTTTTACTTCGTGAGCCGGCAGGTTCCAGGCCTTCAATTCTTCGGCCAGGCGTTTACCGATGCGTTTCTTGTCGTGGAGGGGCAGGAAGGGGCAGAGGTAAGGCGTATTGGTTTCGGCCAGGCGTTCGCCCATATTGTTGCGGATGACTTCGGGATAGCTCATGACCATGGGGCAGTTGAAGGTATTGTCCTTGCTGCCTTCGCTGGGGCCGTTCTGGATGCACGGATAGAAGATGCGGTCGACGCCCTTTTCCAGTAGGTTCTCGATGTGGCCGTGGACCAGTTTGGCCGGGTAGCAGGCCGAGTCCGACGGAACCGTGTCCATGGCCTTTTCAAACAGGGCCTTCGACGACGGGTCCGAGAGGACGACGGTGTAGCCGAGTTTGGTGAAGAACGTGAACCAGAAGGGATAGTCTTCGTACATATTGAGGACCCGCGGGATACCGACGGTGCCGCGCGGCGCATTTTCTACGGGCTTATAGCCGAAGAGCAGGTTATATTTGACCTTGTACATGTTGGGCAGAGGCTTCTTGCGGGCTGCTGTCGAGCCGGCGGCACCGCGTTCGCAGCGGTTGCCGGTGATGAAGGAACGGCCGTCGTTGAAGGTGTTGACCGTCAGCAGGCAGTTGTTGGTGCACAAGCCGCAGTGGCGGATGGACGTCGTGACCTGCAATTCTTCCAGGGCTTTCGGGCTGACGATGGTCGATTTGGCATGGTCTTCGTGGTAGGCCGTGCGGCAGATGAGGCCCATGCCGAAGGCCCCCATGAGGCCGGAAATGGCCGGGCGGATGACGTGGCGGCCCAAGAGTTTTTCAAATGCCCGCAGGACGGCGTCGTTGTAGAAAGTACCGCCCTGGACGACGATGTGCTTTCCTAATTTGGCCGGATCTTTGACTTTGATGACTTTATAAAGGGCATTCTTGATGACCGAATAGGAAAGGCCGGCGGAAATGTCGGCCAGCGTGGCCCCTTCTTTCTGGGCCTGCTTGACTTTGGAGTTCATGAAGACCGTGCAGCGCGAGCCCAGGTCAATGGGGCTCTTGGCCAGCAGGGCGGCCTGGGAGAAGTCCTGGATGGACATTTTCAGGGATTTGGCAAAGGTATCCAGAAAGGAACCGCAGCCCGACGAGCAGGCTTCGTTGAGCAGGATATCTTCGATATGACCGTCTTTGATGCGGCTGCATTTCATGTCCTGGCCGCCGATATCGAGGAGGAAGTCGACGTCCGGGCAGAAGTGGGACGCTGCCTGATAGTGGGCAATGGTTTCGACTTCGCCCAGGTCGAGGTGCAGCGCTTCTTTGAGCAGCGATTCGCCGTAGCCCGTGATGCCGGCCTTGGCGATGAAGGCCTTTTCCGGCAGGCGGCGGTAGACTTCGGCGACGATTTTCTTGGCTGCCGCCAAGGGGCTGCCTTCGTTGTTCTGATAGTGCGAATAGAGAATCTTCATGTCTTCGCTGAGGACGACGGCTTTAATCGTCGTCGAGCCGGCGTCGATGCCCAGGTAGCACGGGCCGCTGTAGGTGGTGATGTCCGCCTGGGGGACGGTATGCTGGCTGTGGCGGGCCCGGAATTCGTCGAGCTCAGCCTGATTGTTGAACAGCGGTTCGACGCGGTCCGATTTGGCCAGCGTCGATTCGTCGACGCTCTTCAGCTGGCCCATGAGGTTCATGAAGGACACGGGTTTCGTGTCTATACTGCCCAGGGCGGCGCCGATGGCCACGTAGACCTGGGCGTTTTCCGGGGCGATGACCTGTTCCGGTGTCAAGTGGAGCGTCTTGGCGAACTGTTCCCGAAGCTGGGACAAGTAGGTCAGCGGGCCGCCTAGGAAGCAGACTGTCCCCTTGATGGGGCGGCCGCAGGCCAGGCCGGTGATGGTCTGGAAGACGATGGACTGGAAGACCGACGCCGCGACGTTTTCCTTGCTGGCCCCTTCGTTGAGCAGGGCCTGGATGTCGGTCTTGGCGAAGACGCCGCAGCGGGCGGCGATGGGATAGATCGTGTCGGCTTTCTTGGCCATTTCATTGAGACCGCCGGCATCGGTGTCGAGGAGGGTCGCCATCTGGTCGATGAAGGCTCCGGTCCCGCCGGCGCAGTTGCCGTTCATGCGGTGTTCGTTGCCGCCGGTCAGGTAGGTGATCTTCGCATCTTCGCCGCCGAGTTCGATGATGACGTCCGACTGGGGATAGTACGTGCGGACGGCTTTGGTCCCGGCGATGACTTCCTGCAAAAAGGGGATGTGCAGGTAGTCTGCCAGGGCGATGCCGCCAGAGCCGGTGATGGCCATGGTGATTTGACGGTCGCCAAAGATTTCATAGGCGTTTTGCAGTAAATCCCAGACTTTTTGGCGTATATCCGTATAGTGGCGGACATAGCATGCGTGGAGGCACTGTTTGGCATGATTGAGGACGGCGATTTTTACCGTCGTCGAGCCGATGTCAATGCCGATATGTAAGAGATTTTTCATGTTTTGTCACCCTATCGGTTTACCAACCGATTCTTTCTTATAAATTTCTATATGATAAAGACTATATATAAAGAGTCTACTTTATATTGTACCATATTCCTCTTATTCTGTAAGGGGTGGGGCAGAGGATTTTTTTACGACCCAAAATGAGTTACGACAAATGGTGGTAAATATGGTAGAATAAAAGTGCCAATGTCTTAATGAAAACTATACTTTATATGATAAAGGAGCCTTGTCATGAGAAAATTCGTAACGGAACATCAGTCCCCCTACCTGGATTTGACGACGGAAGTGTCGGATATCCTCTACCGCGGCTATTCACAGTTCCAGGATATCATCGTCGCCGATTCCAAGGAATTCGGCCGTATGCTCGTCCTGGACGGCGTTTTCCAGACGTCCATCAAAGATGAATTCATGTACCATGAAAGCATCGTCCACATCCCCATGTTCCTCCATCCCAATCCCAAGAAAGTCCTCATCATCGGCGGCGGCGATGGCGGCGCTGCCCGGGAAGCCGTCCGCCATCCGGAAGTCGAATCGGTCACCATGGTCGACATCGACGGCAAGGTCATCGAATTATCCAAGCAGTATTTCCCGGAAATCGCCAAGGCCATGATCGAAGGCGACCCGAAACTGACTGTCAAAGTCGGCGACGGCATCGCGTTCATGCGGGAAGCAGAAAATTACTACGACGTCATCATCGTCGACTGCTCGGACCCTGTCGGTCCCGGCGAAGGCCTGTTCTCGTATGATTTCTACAAGGATACCTTCAGGGCCCTCAAAGACGACGGCCTCTTCGTACAGCAGACCGAATCGCCGTTCATGCACCGCAAGCTGGTCAAGGATATCTTCGACTGCGTGTCGGACATCTTCCCCATCACCCGCCTGTACACGGCCTTCATCCCCCTCTATCCGTCGGGCATGCACTGTTTCACCATGGGCTCGAAGAAATACGATCCCCTTACGTGGCAGCCGAACCGCAAACGGACCTTCCCGACGCGGTACTATAACGAAGGCATCCAGCAGAGCGCCTTCGTCCTGCCGAATTTCGTCAAAGATTTATTGTACGGTGAAAAAGAACGCTGAAAAAGTTTGAAAAAGTGCTTGACTTTGTGAGCGACTCATGGTAAGATTATCTACGTTGACGGCGTTAATACAGCGCGGCCGACGCAGATAATCTAATATGGCGGGTATGGTGAAGTGGTTAACACGGCGGATTGTGGCTCCGTTACGCTAGGGTTCGAATCCCTATACTCGCCCCATAGGGGTATAGCCAAGTGGTAAGGCACCGGACTTTGACTCCGCTATGCGCTGGTTCGAATCCAGCTACCCCTGCCAGCCATGATTCATTAGCTCAGCTGGTAGAGCACCTGACTTTTAATCAGGGTGTCCCGAGTTCGAATCTCGGATGGATCACCAGTTAAAAAAGCTGTCGCATTTGCGACAGCTTTTTTGTTGCTCGTAGTTCGTGGTTCGTGGTTAGTAGGCGCTGTTACAGGAGGGGTTCTGCCATCATGCGAGGTCCTAATCTCTTTAATCAAACTTTCAACTTCAAACTCAAAAAAAAGAGGCTGTCGCATTATGCTTTTTTGCTTAATGCGACAGCCCTTTTTTGGAGTTCCAACAAAGAAGAGGCGGGCCGCCCGCTGGGACGCCCCTACAAATGCGGTCCATGGGACCGCTAGCCACGAGCCACTAACCACTAACCACTAACCACGAGCCACTAACCACAACTTACAGGAAGAAAACGACGGTGTCGATGATGAACAGCGGGATGAGGATGGCGACGGACCAGCCCATGTAGCCGAAGAAGCTCGGCATTTTGATCTTGTTTTCTTCAGCAATGGATTTGACCATGAAGTTCGGTGCATTGCCGATGTACGTATTGGCGCCCATGAAGACGGCACCTGCCGAGATGGCTTCCAACATGATTTGGGATACGGTCCCGACAGAGGTCGTAATACCCTGGGTGGCGCCGAGAGCCCCGGCAGTCTGGAGGAAGACCAGGTATGTCGGCGTGTTGTCCAGGAAAGACGACAAGGCACCGGTTGCCCAAAACATCTGCCACGGATGGGACAGGCCCAGTTCAGCGCCATGGGCCTTGAGCAGGATCAGAGCCGGGATCATGGTGATGAAGATGCCGATGAAGAGTTTTGCTACTTCCAAAATCGGAGCATACGTGAATTCGTTGAGTTCCCGCGTCGACGTCTTCGTCGTCTTGATGGAGAGGAAGGCTGCGACGAGGATGATGACGATTTCTGCCAGTGTGGCATAGGGGAAGACGATTTCGTCGTAAATGTGCAGGCCAGCACCATTGGCGAAAGCCGGAAACATATCCGGCAGGAGTCCGTTGGCCAGGACGCCGATGATGATCAAGACGATGAAGATGAGGTTGTGAGCGCCTTCCAGGCGGAGAGGCTGTTTATCGTTTTCATCGATTAAATCGAGCGGAGTCCGGCCTTCTTTTACTTCCTTATTATAGAAGTGTTTGTCTAAGAAGGCGAAGAGGGCGAACATGAGGACCAAGTTGAGCACCAGGATGGGCAGGAGATGGAAGGTCCACGTGAAAGGAACGCCGCGCTGGAAGCCCATGAACAGGGGAGGATCACCGAGGGGTGTCAGGCAGCCACCCATGTTGGCGACGAGGAAAATGAAAAACACCATGAGGTGTACTTTATTTTTGCGCCAGGCATTGGCCCGGATGAGGGGACGGATCATCAGCATAGCAGCCCCGGTCGTACCGATCCAGCTGGCCAGGAAGGTGCCGATGAACAGCAGAAGACAGTTGATTTTCGTCGTCCCGGCTAAGGTCCCGCGGACGGCGATACCGCCGGCGACGACGAACAGGCCGAAGAGGAGGACGATGAAGGGGATGTAGTCGAGGAGCACCGATTCGAGCAGGCGGAACCACGACTCACCGACGCCATAGGCAGCGGCGAAGGGGATGAGGAATAAAAGAGACCAGGCGAACGCAGCGCCGAGCATGTGCTTTTCCCACCATTCCGGACGGACGAGGGGGACGATGGCGATGGATAAGAGCATCCCGGCGAATGGGATGATACTCCATACGGGCAAGGTCGCACTTACGAGTTCATGTGTCATAAAAACCACCTTTCTTATTATCTGATTGCAGAGAAACTTAAAAATTTTACAATCATATTCAGTATTATAGCATAGAGACATGAAAGTTTATACTCATTTTTCGGATTTCGCATAGTCATTTAAGTATAGGCTAAATAATTTTATAAAAATAAAAAGCAGACATTTTCTGAAAAAATTTTGGATGACAAAGAAGGAATCCGTAAAAGTCATGGCGAATATATATGTTAAGGATAAGAACAGGCCTTAATAAGGAGGGATTCATATGAAAAAATATAATAACATCATCGTGCCGACGGATGGTTCGGTTAACTCGAAACGTGCGCTGGAACATGCCGTCGTCATCGCTTCGTCGTTAGGGGCTACGATTACACTGGTCTATGTCGCCAATATCGTATCGGTCATTTCTAACTTCGACCAGATTCCCAATGCCAGCGGCTATGTAACGGAACAGGTCGCACTGGACATGGAAGAAGAAGGGAAAGGTATCCTCGACGAATTCGCCAAATCCATTCCCCAGAGCATCGAAGTCAAGAGTGTCTTTGAAGTCGGTTCTCCGGGACCGGCCGTCTTGTCGGTAGCCAAGAAGTACAATGCCGACCTCATCGTCATGGGCAGCCGCGGCCTCGGGCCGTTGAAAGGCTTGTTCATGGGTTCCGTCAGCAGCTACGTCGTCACCCATTCCGTCTGCCCTGTATTGATCGTTAAATAAGTAATTAGTGGTTCGTAGTTCGCGGAGAGATGACCTGCGTTACTGCCCCCTAGCCACTAGCCGCTAACCACTAAAAAGTAGTATGAAGTTTGTAGGGGTCGCCACGTGGGCGACCCGTTAGGAATTTGGATGATTCATCTAGCAAACTGATTGGAAAATTTTACATGTCCCGAAGCGGGCGCCCCACGTGGCGCCCCTACAGAAAAAAGGCGCTGTCTTCATAGGATAGCGCCTTTTTTCTGAAAATTTTACGTTACGCCATAGGGGAATCGTTCTTTTTGTGGTATACTGGGTACACAGGTATGCCTTTTTTTGCCTGATTACACAAAACCTATTCATGAGTATAGGGTCCCGGACTGCCTCGTTCCGGGATAGGTGCCTGGGAGGCAAGTATGAAACGAAATACCAACGAATGGCTCGACCGCAAGGTCGCTGGCTGGGTTTCTAAGGGCTGGATCAGTGAAGAATCCCAGCAAAAAATACGAAAATCTTACGGCAGGGACGAACAAAGGAATCCTCTTTTGACGACCCTGCCTTTATATGCCCTGCTGGCCGTCATCGGCCTGGCCGCTGCCGGTATCGCCCTGATTTGGGGCCTTTCCCAGTTCTGGTACTATGTATCACTTACGGTCCGCATGGGCCTGGCCTGTGGCCTGCTCCTGCTTACTCAGATCGGTGTCGGCGCTGCCATGTTCCAGGAACGGCAGGGGAGCCTCGTCGCCGAAGGCGTGGCCCTAGTCCATTGCCTGGGCGTCTTTGCCGTCCTGGCAATGGCCGAGCAGTCTTTCTATATCGGCTGGGATGTGACGGCCTACGTCGCCGTCTGCGCCATCCTCTGCCTGCCCGTCGTCTATCTGCTGCGGTCCATTGCGGCCCTCGTCGTCTATGACCTGGCTCTCTTGTACTGGACGGCTGCCGGCGGGCCACTGAATACGCTGGGCGGGACGGCGCTGTTGTGGATTTTCCTCCTGTTGGCCGTGCCCTTTTATGATACCCTCATCACCATGCGTGATGAACGGCGCCTGTCTATTTTTTCCTGGGTCATGACGATTACCGTCTTTGCTGCTTTTGGCCTGGCAGCCAGGTCGACGGACTATATCCCTTTCCTCATGCTGGGGAGTTTGGCCGTCACCATCATGCTCGTCGGTTATTCCATCGACATCCATCAGTCCTGGGGCGTACCCTTCCGCTGGTTCGGCCGCTTTGCCGCTGCCGGCTCGCTGCTCATTTCCTGCCTGCCTGCGGCTTGGGATGGCATCGCCCGGGTCCATGCCTTTCACTGGGTCACGGCCTTGGTGACGCTCGTCCTCTTTGCCGTCATGATCGCCCTCATGGCCCAGACCGTAAAGAATCGCTTGTGGGGACCGGGCCTGTACCTGGCGGTCCCATTTATCCTGGCTTTTGAAACGATCCTCGTCCGGGCCGGGCTCTATTCGTCGATTCCCCTGGTCCTTTCGTCGCTGTACATGGTCGTCTTAGGTTTCTTTGAAACGTCTCAGGGCTTCAAGCCGGGACACAGCCTCCATATGAAATTTGGCGTCGTCATCTTCATCAGCCTGGTGCTGGCCTTTATTTTCGGGACGCAGTTCTCCCCGCTGGCACCGCTCCTGGCCATCGTCGTCCTGGCCCTGATCATCTTCCAGTTCAAGCGGACCCGCAAGGATAAGGCGGCTGCCGCCTTGCGCGCTGCCCGGCGGGCAGGTCTGCGCCATTCGTCGACGCGCGTCCGCCGTGAAGGCGAAGAAAAACAGGACGAACTTCCGCCTAAAGAGACACCGTCCTGGCAGGCTCAGGATGCCGCCAGCGATGCCGACACCCTGGCCGAGTGGATGAAAGAGGTACGCATCCCGTCGCCGGCTGAATTGGGACTGCCTGCCGAACCGGCAGGGGAAAAGACGGCCGACGATTTGCCCAAAGCGCCGCCTGTCCCGGCCGAGCCGGAAGAAGCACCGCCGGCATTTACTTTCACGGCACCCGCTGATGACGTAAAGAAAGAAACGCCGGAAACGCCGGCGTCGCCGGTCACGCCGACAGTCCATGAAAAGACGGAAGCCGTGCCCCAGCAAATGGCTGTTCCTCAGGAACCGGAAGCGGAAGAAAAGCCGCGGGTTACGGAATCGCCGTGGAGCTCGATGAAGCCGGCACCGAAACGGAAAAAATACTTTACCCACTCGCCGTGGTCTCACCAAGGAGGCGATATGAAATGAAATTTCCATTGCCTTTGCAGGGATTCCACTTTTCCTTTTCACTGGATGGCCGTTATCGCTGGATCTTTTTCGTCTTCGTCGTTCTCGTCCAGTTCGCCGTCGTCGCCTATATGGGCTGGCGCTGGCATAACATCGCCGTCGATGGCATCCCCTATCAGTGGCGCTGCGTCCCGCGGCTGGAAGTATCCGCCTTTGGGACGGACTACGTCCGCGTCGTTTTTCCCGAAGACACGACGCAGTGGAAGGACGATACGCCGCCTGAAAAGGGACAGCAGATTTACGTCTATATTTCACGGGATACGTCGGGCCTCATGGAAATCCAGGGAGCTTCGGCGTCGAAGCCTTTCGTCGGCGGCGACTATATGCAGGCCACCGTCGTGTCCTATCAGGATGGCTTTGTCCAGTTCCAGGTTGGCTTTGACCGCTATCGCATGGCACCGGAGCTGACCGATGGCATCTACAACCTCCAGCCCGATGACAGCGTCATCGCCAGCATCCGCATGAAGCGGGGCGAAGGCGTCATCGAAGGCATCTTCGTCAATGGAATCCCGTTGGAAAATATCAGCAATGGCGCCACCATGGCCAAGGCCCGCCAGGAAAAAGAGGCCCAGACCTTATTTGACCGGCCTCACCTCGTCGATACCGGCATGGTACCGCCGAAAGAAGAATGATGGCACAGAAAGAAAGCGAGGATTTTATGAAAGCGTACGCGAGAATTGCCAAGATTGCTATGACAGTCATGCTGTTGGCAGCGTTCTTCCTCTTATCGGGGTTCCGGGCGCAGACCATCATCCACGACGATGGCAGCGAAACACAGGATATCCTGAAAGTCTCCGATTCGGCTAAGGGGCAGAAAGATTTAAAAGCCGATGCCGATGAATTCCAGAAGCGCAATTATACTATTATGGATTATAACAACGATAATGGCGAAGGCTTCCGGGCTATGAAAACGATCACCAAGGATGGAGCCAGCAAGAGCTCTGTCGACCATATTGTCCACAAGACCCACGATGGCCTCATCTGTTCGACTTATTACATTGATTATAATTTTGATGAAAATAGTATCCAGACCCTGCGCTTAGGCGCGCCGATGCCGGAAAATGGCGTCGACCTGGAATACATCGTCTCCTTCCCGTCGGGGACCCGCGTCGTCAGCAACAGCGATAAAGCCGATGACCAGGGCAGTACCTATTTATGGAACCTGTCCAATTCCAATCCGACGGAAATCAAGCTCCAGGCCACAGTCTGGCATAAATTGTTCATCTATATCGCCCTGTTCCTGGTCGTCCTGGTCCTGATCATCGTCCTCATCATGGAACACCGCCGCAAGAACGTCATCAGCTGGAAACGGGCAGCACATATGCGCAAACTGGAAATGATGCTCCTCTGTATCCCTATCATCATCCTGGGCTACATGGGCTATGAATATTACGTCGGGACCCATGTGACGGCAGCGTCGCTGGATAAAGTGGCCGAACAACAGCAGGAAGAACTGCTGGAAAACAGGGAAGAAGACAAGCGCCTGCAAGATGCCGATGCCCGTAAGCAACGCAGCGGCGAAATGGCAGCGGCCCGCATCCGCAGCAAGGCCAATGACATTTCCAATGAACTGCGCAATTTGAAGGTCCAGTACCGCAACGGCTCCATCAGCCGCAGCTCGGCTCGTTCCCAGGCCCAGAGCCTGGCCCAGCAGGCCAAGGACATGCTCAGTGAAAGCACCAACCTGTCCCAGGCCGACCGCGATGTCCTGGAACAGCTCATCGACAATGTCGTAGCCGAAGCGGATTCCATCGGCGCATCGGCGCCGAGCCGCAGCTCCTCTCAGGAAACGCGGCGCAGTGAATCGGCTTCTGAGTCCCAGAGCACGACCCGCAGCCGGTCTGACGATAAGTCGACGAATACGACCAAGAGTTCCGATTCGTCGAAGAGCCGCCAGTCGTCCGATAACAATCGCGATACGGGTAAAAAACAAATAAACAATAAGGATTTTTAATTAACTTTTTTTCTTGTTAGTATTTCCTATTTGTCCAAAAGATGGTATGATATGGGTATGAGAATTGACATTACAGCGTGAATGCTGCTTGTACTTTTTAAGGAGGTCATATCAGTATGCATTGTGTAGAAGAAATTAAAAATGGTATTTATTGGATGGGCTGCAACGATTTCCGTACGGAATTGTTTGAACGGATTTTCCCGATTCCCGAAGGCGTTACGTATAATTCCTATTTCATCAATGACGAAAAGACTTGTGTCGTCGATGCCATGGATAAATCGTGCCGTGACGAATTCCTGGAAGACGTTGAATACCTGCTCAAAGGCCGTAAACTGGACTACTTCGTCCTCCAGCATATGGAACCGGACCATGCCAGCTCGGCTTTGGCTCTCCTGGAAAAATATCCGGACGCCAAGATTATCGGCCAGCCGCAGACCTTCAAGCTCTTTGAACAGTTCTTCCGCCATCCCATGACAGACCGCTATGTCGCCGTCAAGGAAGGGGACCAGCTGGCTCTGGGCAAACATACCCTGCAGTTCGTCAAAGCGCCGATGGTCCATTGGCCGGAAGTCATCATGTCCTATGACCTGACGGATCACGTCCTCTTCAGTGCCGATGCCTTTGGCCAGTTCGGTACGGTCGGCAACGTCTATGCAGACCAGGTCGACTTTGAAGAAAACTACCTCGATTCGGCCCGCCGTTACTATGTCAACATCGTCGGCAAATACGGCCCGCAGGTCGTCAACGTCCTCAAGAAGGCATCGGGCCTTCCTATCGACTTCATCTGCCCGCTCCACGGCTTCGTATTCCGCACGCCGGCTACGATTAAGTATATCATCGACAAATACCTCCACTGGGCTAAATACGTACCGGAAAAGAAAGGCGTCGTCATCGCTTTCTCGTCCATCTATGGCAACACTGAACGGGCTGCCTGCGTCCTGGCCCATAAATTGAGCCAGCGCGGCATCCAGGATATCCGCCTCTACGACGTCGCCAAGATCCATTCGTCGTACATCACGGCTAAAGCCTGGGAATACAGCCACCTCGTCCTGGCAGCTCCGACGTACAACCTGAACCTCTTCCTGCCCATGGAAAACTTCCTCCACGACTTGAAGACCCTCATGTTCCAGAAACGCACGATCGGCGTCATTGCCTGCCACAGCTGGGCATCGGCTGCCTATAAGACCATGGTCGACTACGTCGAAAATCAGTTCAAATGCTGCGAACTCCTGGAACCGACGATGGATATGAAATCGTCTCTCCGTGACGACCAGGAATGTGAACTCGACGAACTGGCCGATAAACTGGCTGAAAGCATTAAAGACTATCCCGATCCGAAAACTTTGATCTAAGGTGGTGTAAGCGTGATCATCCGTGACGACAGCGCCAAGAGCGGCGATAAGCACGAACAGGACAAGGCCCGCAGCAATGGGGAAGAACTCCACATCGACCTGGGCCGCGACCTGACCGAAGACGAACAGAAAATCTTTGAAAAATTACGCGAAGGATTACATATGTAAATAAAAAGGCTTGTCGCATGTGCGACAAGCCTTTTTAAGTGGCTAGCAGTTAGCAGTTAGTGGTTAGCGAATGGCTTTAAATTTAAAGCCTTTTTCTGATGTAGGCCGTTCGCCAATCGCAGGCGGCAATGTAGGGGCGCCCGCTGTTCGCAGTCCGCCGTCCGCAAATGTAGGGGCGCCCACGTGGGGCGCCCGCTTTTGCCTAGTGGCGAGAAAATTTTCATATTCCGGACGGGCTCGCCACGTGCGAGCCCCTACGAAAGACAGATGTGCCCTGCGACTGGCGACCGGCCAATCAAAACATACGTTTGCAATAGGGCCGGCCTTATGCTATGATAAAGGGAAAGAGGGGGGCTTTATCATGGATTGGGACCGGATTCAACAGAAACTGCATATTCTCAGCGACGCGGCCAAGTACGACGTGTCCTGTTCGTCCAGCGGCAGCCGGCGGGCCAACCAGGCCGGGGGCATCGGCAATGGGGCTGTCTGTGGCATCTGCCATACCTGGTCGGCTGACGGCCGCTGTGTGTCGCTCCTCAAGATCCTCATGACCAACCGCTGCATCTACGACTGTGCCTACTGTGTCAACGCGGCCAGCCGGGAAGCGGAACGGGCCATCTTGACGCCGGAAGAGATCGCCGACGTGACCATCGCCTTTTACCGGCGCAATTACATCGAAGGCCTATTCCTCAGTTCCGGCGTCTATCGTTCGCCGGACTATACGACGGAGCTCCTCATCCGGACGGCCCGCATCCTGCGGGACGAAAAGAAATTCAACGGCTACATCCACATGAAGGGCATCCCCGGGACGAGTGCCCAGCTCATCCGTGAACTGGGCCGCTACGTCGACCGCCTGAGCGTCAACATCGAACTGCCGTCGGCGCCGAGTCTGCGCCTGCTGGCGCCGCAGAAGACGAGGGAAAACATCCTCGTTCCCATGGGGCACATCCGCCAGGGCATCCTGGAACGGCGGGAAGAGAAGAAACATCATAAGAAGGCGCCTTCCTTCGTCCCGGCCGGCCAGACGACGCAGCTCATCGTCGGCGCGACGCCGGACAGCGACCGGACGATCCTGCGCCTGAGCCAGGCCTTATACGATAAGGTGGAATTGAAGCGCGTCTATTATTCGGCTTATGTCCCGGCCGTGACCGGCCCGAACCTGCCGGCCATCGCCAAGCCGCCGCTCCTGCGGGAGCACCGCCTCTACCAGGCTGACTGGCTGCTGCGCTTCTACCAGTTCAAAGCCGATGAGATATTGACTGACGAGGCGCCTGATTTCGACCTCGACCTGGACCCCAAGGCCTGCTGGGCCCTGCGCCATCCGGAGTTTTTTCCGGTCGAAGTCAACCGGGCGTCGTACCACGCTTTGCTGCGCGTCCCCGGTATCGGCGTCACCTCGGCCCGGCGCATCTGTGCGGCCCGGCGCCAGGCTTTCTTGTCGTATGACACGCTGCGCCGCCTGGGCATCGTCCTCAAGCGGGCCCAGTATTTCATTACCTGCAAGGGAAAATATTATGGAGCGACGACGGACCCGGTCCGCATCCGCCAGCTGCTCCTGGCCCGGCCGTCAGCCCAGACGGCTTATGAACCGATGAGTCTGTTTTAGGAGCGGTAGCGATGATTTACAGTTATGATGGAACTTTTTTTGGCTATTTGTCGGCCGTCTTCGACGCCTGGCACGACGGCCTGGCCCAGGTCGAAGATATCTGCCCGGACAGCCGGCTGGGCCTGGTCTTTTCTGAGCAGCGCTTCGTCCCGGTCGATGACGGCAAGGTCCGGCGCATCCTCGACGCCCTTCTGGCCCAATGTGGGCCCAAGCCCTGCCATTACTTATACTATGCCTTCCTGGCCGAAGAGGAAGGGCGCGGCCTGGCCCTCTTGCAGTATCTGCGCCGGGCGTTCCGGTATAAGCACGAGTTTCTACACCATCTCAGCGAGGAACCCATCTGGACGGTCCGCCAGTGGGCCCGCCGGACCGGTAATGAACGCCATAAGCTCCTGGGGCTGGCCCGCTTCCGGGAGCTGTCTGACGGCATGCTCTATTGCCAGCTGCAGCCGACGTGCTGCGTCGTTCCCGTCATGGCGCCGCATTTCGTCCGCCGCTTCCCGGCCGAACGCTGGGTCCTACACGATACGGGCCGCAGCCTCGGCGTCTACTATGACGGCCGTCAGCCCGTCGTGGTGACCATCCCCCGGGCCGCCGCCGCACCGGACCTGTCAGCCGATGAAGAAGCTATCGAAGGAGTCTGGCAGGATTATTACCGGACCATCGCCATCCCGTCGCGCCGCAACGAGGCCCTGCGCCGCAGTTATATGCCCAAGAAGTATTGGTCTTTTCTGATTGAAATGAAGTGAAAAAAAGTATTTCTTTTTCCCGGCACTTGTTATATAATAGTAACATTGGATTTGTGATAGGAAAGGTGGAATACATTGAAACCTGTCTTAGTAAGTGTAAAAAGTATCCAACGTAACAAAGAGGGAGAAGAGCTGAAAATGGAGCTCGTTTCCGAAGGCAAGTTTTACGTCAAGGACGGGACGCAGTACATCGTCTACGAAGAAAGCGAGCTGACGGAAATGAAGGGCGTTACGACGGTCATCAAGGTGTTACCCGGAGGGTCCGTCTTATTGTTGCGCCTTGGGAAGCTCCGCCAGCGTCAGGAATTCCGCAAGGGAAAAGTGACGCGCTCCCAGTATGACACACCGGTCGGCACGTTCGACGTGCAGATGAAGACCTATGAATGCCGCGCCGACTTGCTCGATGGAGTCGGTACGATTCAGTTGGGCTACGACGTCCATATCGAAGGCGTCAGTGCCAATTATACACAATTAACCATAACCGTGCAGGAGGATCAAGCGTAATGGAAATGAAGAATTTATTGAAGCAGGGCATTACGGAAGCCCTGAACAAGGCTATTGCAGCCGGCACTCTTCCAGCCGGCGACTATCCCGACGTCGCACTGGAAGTACCGCCGCAGAAGGAATTCGGCGACTTCGCCAGCAACATTGCCATGCAGTCGGCCCGCGTCGCCCATAAAGCACCGAGACTCATTGCCCAGGCCATCGTCGACGGCATGGATTATCCCTGGCTCGACCATGCGGAAATCGCCGGTGCCGGCTTCATCAACTTCTTCTTGAAGAATGACGTCATTTACGATACGCTCAAACAGATCCTGGCTGCCGGCGATGCCTATGGCCATGCACCGCTGCGCAAAGAAGACACGATCCAGGTCGAATACGTCAGCGCCAACCCGACAGGGCCGCTCCACGTCGGCCACGGCCGCGGCGCCGCTTATGGCAGTGCCCTGGTCAATCTCCTGCGGGCTGCGGGCTATAACGTCCAGGCCGAATACTACATCAACGACGCCGGCAACCAGATGAACAACCTGGCCGCTTCCGTCAATGCCCGCTACCTGGAACTGTTGGGCAAGCCGGCAGAAATCCCGGAAAACGGCTATCACGGCCACGACATCATCGAAACGGCCCAGGCCATCATCGACCAGGACGGTGACAAATACCTGGACATGCCTGAAGAAGAACGGCTGGAACTCTTCAAGGACCGGGCCTATGCCGAAAAGCTCAAGGCCCTCAAACGCGACCTGGCCCATTTCAATGTCCATTATGATAACTGGTTCAGCGAACGGACCCTCCATCCCGATGCCATCCAGGCAGCCTGCAAGGTCCTGGAAGAACGGGGCAAGATTTATGAAAAGGACGGCGCCCTGTGGCTGAAATCGACGGATTACGGCGACGACAAAGACCGCGTCGTCATCCGCGACAACGGCGTACCGACTTATCTGGCTGCCGATATTGCCTATCATAAGAATAAATACGACCGGGGTTTCAAGAAGATGATCAATATCTGGGGCGCCGACCACCACGGATATGTAGCCCGCGTCAAAGCGGCCATGGCGGCCCTCGGCTATGACGTCAATCAGCTGGAAGTACTCCTCTTGCAGATGGTCAGCCTCTTCCGCGACGGCAAACCGGTCAAGATGAGCAAGCGCACGGGCCAGGCCATTACGCTGAACGAACTCATCGAGGAAGTCGGTACCGATGCAGCCCGTTACTTCTTCATCATGCGTTCCCTGGATACGCAGCTCGATTTCGACCTGGACCTGGCAAAATCGCACAGCAACGAAAACCCGGTCTACTATATCCAGTACGCCCATGCCCGTATCTACAGCATTTACCGTCAGGCAAAGGAAGCCGGTGCCGACCTCAGCACGGACTGGTCCGACGTCAAATGGGATACGCTGACCAACGAATACGAACTGGAACTCATCAAGAAGATGGCCGCCTTCCCGGAAGAAGTCCAGCGTGCCGCCCGCGAACGGGCACCGCACCGCATTGCCCACTTCGTCCACGAACTGGCCGGTATGTTCCATACGTTCTACAATCACTGCCGCATCATCCAGGAAGACAAGGATCTGGAAAGAGCCCGTCTGGCCCTGGTCACGGCAGTCCGCATCACCATCGCCAACAGTTTGGCTATTTTAGGGGTTTCTGCTCCTGAAAAAATGTAATATAATAAAATAAAAGTTATTGATTGATTTTTGATTCGATGAGCAGAAGCTCAACAGGGAGGAAATATGGCTAAATACATCTTTGTCACAGGCGGCGTCGTTTCTTCGTTAGGGAAAGGCATTACAGCAGCATCGCTGGGCCGTTTGCTGAAGAACCGCGGCTACAAGGTCACGATCCAGAAGTTTGACCCCTATATCAATATCGACCCGGGCACGATGAGCCCGTACCAGCACGGCGAAGTCTTCGTCACCGACGATGGCACGGAAACGGACCTCGACCTCGGTCACTATGAACGCTTCATCGACATTAACCTCGGCAAGAACTCCAACGTCACGACCGGCAAGATCTACTGGTCGGTCCTGCAGAAAGAACGGCGCGGCGACTATTTGGGCCATACTGTCCAGGTCATCCCGCACATCACCAATGAAATCAAGAACCGCGTCTACCGCGTCGGCGACGATGACAATGCGGACATCGTCATCACCGAAATCGGCGGTACTGTCGGCGACATCGAAAGCCTGCCGTTCCTGGAAGCTATCCGCCAGATCAAGAAGGAAGTCGGCCGCAATGATGTCTTGTACATCCACGTCACCCTCGTACCGTATATCGGCGCTGCCGGCGAACTGAAGACCAAACCGACCCAGCACAGCGTCAAGGAACTGCGCAGCATCGGCATCCAGCCGGATATCATCGTCTGCCGGACGGAACGCCCCTTGTCGGACGAAATGAAAGAAAAGCTGGCCCTGTTCTGCGACATCGACAAAGATGCCGTCATCGAAAACAAGACCTTGAACAGCATCTATGAAGTACCCCTCCTCTTGTCGGAAGAAGGGATGGACCGCATCGTCCTGGAAAAACTCGACCTGCCCAATCGTCCCTGCGATATGGAAGACTGGAAGAAAATGGTCCATGCCATTTACAATACGGAAAAGACTCTGGAAATCGCCCTGGTCGGCAAATACGTCGCTCTCCACGACGCTTACCTCAGCGTCGCTGAAGCTCTGAACCATGCCGGTATCGCCTATAAGACGAAAGTCAATATCCACTGGATCGATTCGGAAACCCTGGAAGACCCGAACCTCTCGATGGAAGAAGTCTTCAAAGGCATCGACGGCATCGTCGTCCCCGGCGGCTTCGGCAACCGCGGCGTCGAAGGCAAGATCCGCGCCGTCCAGTATGCCCGTGAAAACAACGTGCCTTACCTCGGCCTCTGCCTGGGTATGCAGTGCGCTGTCATGGAATTCGCCCGCCACGTCGTCGGCCTCGAAGGCGCTACGTCGTCGGAATTCCATGAAGATGCCAAATTCCCGGTCATCGACCTCATGCCCGACCAGGTCGACATCTCCGATAAAGGCGGCACCATGCGCCTCGGCCTCTATCCCTGCAAGCTGACCGAAGGCACGAAGGCCCATGAAGTCTATGGCACCAACCTCATTTACGAACGCCATCGCCATCGCTGGGAATTCAACAACAAATACCGCACGGAAATGGTCAACGCCGGCCTCGTCCTCTCCGGCACATCGCCGGACGACCGCCTGGTAGAAATCGTCGAACTCAAGGATCACCCCTGGTTCGTAGGCTGCCAGTTCCATCCGGAATTCAAATCTCGCCCGACCAAAGCCCATCCGTTATTCAAAGGCCTGATCAAAACGGCTTTGGAATTGAAAGGGGAATAATTAGTGGGGGCCGCCGCATGAAGGGTTCTGCCATCATGCAAGGCCCCTTTTAATTTATAGTTTGTAGTACGGAGTTTGTAGAAGATGGCTTTAAATTTAAAAACCTTCACTAAAAACTACAAACTGCAAACTTAATACTCCCAAAGGCGCTGTCATAAGACAGCGCCTTTTTCACGTCTATGCAGCAGACGCATATAGGATGCATATATATGTGATTTATTGAACGTATGGCAAGTTGTTCTAGAGCCGTCAAAATACGATAAAAGTTAGTTATGGCGACATGAAAGATAAACTATTTTTTGTTATTATGCATCCTTATAAAATAGGGTAAGAACGGCCTTTATACTATACAAAACGGGTGACGTATACGGAAATGTAAACTACGTTATCTCTTTGTATCCGGACAATTTTTGACTTCTTTTTCCTGCGCCCGGCAGGTCATAAAAATAAGTTAAATGTGTAACTTTGCTCTGATTTTCACATTGAATAATATGCTACATAATGATATAATGTAAGCGATTGAAAGCATGATTCATGTTTTTATTATTTTTCATTATATAATAATGAGGTGATTTTTGATGTTGAATACCTTTAAAAGAGGTGGGGTCCATCCTGACGATGGCAAGATCTATGCAAAAGACAAAGCCATAGAAACCCCGGCAGTACCGGCTCAAGTCGTCATTCCCATGAGCCAGCACTTTGGTGCGCCTTGTACGCCGACCGTCAAAGTCGGTGACCTGGTCAAGAAAGGCCAGCTTATCGGGACGAGTGACGCATTCTTGCATGCCGACATCCATGCATCTACGTCCGGCAAAGTCATCAAAGTTGCGCCTATGCCGCACAACATGATGGTCAAATGCATGGCTGTCGTCATCGAAGCAGATGGCAAAGATGAATGGGCAGAAGGGATTCCCCAGGCTCACGACTGGAAACAGCTCGACAGCAAGGAAATCTTGGAACTCATCAAGAAAGCCGGCGTCGTCGGCTGCGGCGGTGCTACTTTCCCGGCTCACGTCAAATTGGCTCCGAACAAACCGGTCGATACGTTCATCGTCAACGGTGCCGAATGTGAACCGTATCTGACTTGTGACTATCGTGCCATGGTCGAAAAGGAAACGACGGACAAACTCGTCACGGGCGTCCAGATCTGCATGAAAGTCCTCGGCGTCAAGAAGGCCTTCATCGGCATTGAAGACAACAAGCCGGAAGCCATCCAGAACCTGACCGAAGCTTTCAAAGATATTCCTGAAGTTACGGTTCTCGCTTGTAAGACGAAGTACCCCCAGGGTGCTGAAAAGATGATGATCGAAGCTTGCACAGGCCGTCAGGTCGAACCGGGTGGACTTCCTATGAACGTCGGCTGCGTCGTCAGCAACGTCGGTACGGTCATTGCCATCACCGATGCTGTCTGCCAGGGCATCCCCTTCATCGAACGCCTTACGACCGTTACCGGTGACTGCATCAAAGAACCGAAGAACCTCCGTCTCCGTATCGGTACGACTTTCCAGGAAGCCATCGACTACTGCGGCGGCTTCTCCAAACAGCCGGATCGCCTGATTGCCGGCGGCCCGATGATGGGTCTGGCCCAGTATCAGCTCGATGTGCCGATCACCAAAGGCGCTTCCGGTATCCTGGCTCTCTCTCCGGAAAAATGCCAGGTCGGCGAAGAATCTCCGTGCATCCGCTGCGGCCGTTGCGTAGAAGCATGTCCCATGGGCCTCATTCCGAGCCAGCTCAGCATCTTCTCGTCCTGCCAGGCATGGGATAAATGCATGGAATACGGCGTCATGAACTGTGTCGAATGTGGCAGCTGTGTTTATACCTGCCCGGCAAAACGTAACATTGTCCAGTATATCCGCAATGCGAAAGGCCAGTGCAAAGCTATCCAGCGCGCAGCGCAGGCTAAAGCTGAAGCACAGAAAGCCAAGAACTAATTGGAAGAAGGGATATCATGAGTCCAGAAGCTAAAGGACAAACAAATGGAAAGGATGCTAAAGACATGCAGGAATTTAAACTTACCGTAGCATCTTCACCGCATGTTCGCTGTAACGAAACCATTCCTAAGATTATGTGGAATGTCGTCGCCGCCCTTGTACCGGCTGCTGCGTTCGGCGTCTACTATTTCGGTGTCAATGCTCTCGTCAATATCATCGTCGCAATTGTCTCGGCAGTTGTATTTGAATTCTTATGGGAAAAAATGATGCACAAACGCGTCACCATCAAAGATGGTTCTGCCGTCATCACAGGCCTTCTCCTGGCTATGTGCTGCCCGCCGAGCCTTCCCTGGTGGATGAGCATCATCGGTTCCTTCCTGGCTATCGTCGTTTGTAAACAGGCCATGGGCGGCCTTGGCTACAACATCTTCAACCCGGCTCACGTCGGCCGTGCTGGTTTGATGGTTTCCTGGCCGATCGCCATGACGACCTGGACCCAGCTCAATGGGACCGTCATCGACGGTGTCGCTGGGGCTACACCGCTGAACGTCTTCAAACACGGCGGCGTAGATGCTCTCTTCAATCTCTTCGGTACCAACGATTGGGGCACGATTTATCAGAGCTTATTCTTCGGGTTCCGCAACGGTTCCCTCGGCGAAACGTCGACAGTCCTCCTCATCCTCGGTGGTCTGTGGCTGATCTACAAAGGCTACATCAACTGGCAGGTTCCGGTCATCATGATTGCTACCGTCGGCGTCCTCATGGGTGCTTTCTATGGCGTCAACGTTGCAATCTTTGAAATGATGGCTGGCGGCCTCATCATCGGCGCCTTCTTCATGGCAACCGATATGGTCACGGCTCCGATTACCCTGAAAGGCCAGATGATCTTCGCATTGGGCTGCGGCCTGATTACGGTCCTCATCCGTACCCTTGGCGGTTATCCGGAAGGGGTTTGCTACTCCATCTTGCTCATGAATACCTTGACTCCGCTCATCGACCGTCTGGTCAAACCGACCGTCTTTGGCGCAGTAAAAAAGGGGGCTAAATAAAATGGCAGACAAAAACGAAAGCGGAATCTTCAAGGTTGCGATGAACCTTATCCTGACCTGCCTGGTTTCCGGCTGTATCATCGGCGTCGTCTATGCTGCTACTGGCAAGATTGCCTATGAAAAAGCTGAACAGATGAAACAGGATTCCATGAAATCCCTCGTTCCGCAGGCTGAAAAATTCGATCCCGTCCCTGGCGAAAAAGATACCTTCGTCGCTGAACAGGGCGGCAAGAAAGTTGCTTATATCATTCCGACGGCTCCGAAAGGTTACGGCGGCGCTATCAAGATGCTGACGGCTGTTTCCATGGATGGCACAGTTATGGACTACACGGTCCTCGAAGCCAACGAAACTCCGGGCCTCGGCGACAGAGGTGCTAAATCTCCGTTTAAAGATCAGTTCAAAGGCAAAAAACTGGAAAACTTGGAAGTCACCAAGAGTGCTAGCGAAAAGGATAAAATCCAGGCCATGACCGGTGCTACCATTTCTTCCCGTGCTTTCACTTTGGGCGTTAAACAGGCTGTTCAGAAAGCAGCAGAGTTAGGGGGTAAATAATAATGAATCTTTGGAAAGTATTTACTAGAGGCATTATTGAAGAAAACCCGTACTTCGTCCTGGCCTTGAGCCTGTGCCCGGGCCTTGCCGTTACGACAAGCATCGTCAATGGCCTGACCATGGGCTGCACAGTATGGTTCGTCATCACGGCTAACAATACGGTCGTTTCCATCATTCACAAGCTGATCAACAAAAAAGTCCGTATCCCTGTTTACATCACCTGTATCGCTACTATCGTAACGTGCGTACAGCTGTTCTTACAGGCTTTTGCTCCGGATCTGTACAAAGCCCTGGGCGTATACCTCGACTTGGTCGTCGTATTTGCTATCATCCTGGCTCGTGCTGAATCGGTTGCATCGAAAAACGGCGTCGTCGTTTCCTTCCTCGACGGCATGGGCATGGGCATTGGCTTTACCATTGCTATGTTCCTCATTTCCTTCGTCCGTGAAATCCTCGGCAACGGTACCTTCTTTGGTATCCCTGTCTTCGGTCCGTCCTATCAGCCGGCTCTGATCATGGCCTTGCCGCCTGGAGCCTTCATGCTCATCGGTTTCATCATGGCTGGTTTCAAAATCTGGAATGAACATGTTGAAAGACAGAGACAACTGAAAGGGAGTGAAGGATAATGGAATACTTTACGCTGTTCATCGGGGCTGTCTTGATTAACAACTTCGTATTGACCAAGTTCCTCGGTTTGTGTATCTTCTTCGGCGTTTCCAAGAACCTGAACGCCTCTGTCGGCATGGGCTTCGCCGTCACTGCCGTCATCACTATGAGTACTATCCTGGCATGGTGCCTGTACAACTTAGTCCTGGTACCGCTTCATTTGGAATTCCTGCGTACGATTTCCTTCGTTATCTTGATCGCAAGTTTCGTACAGCTGCTGGAAATTGTCATCAAGAAAGAATCGCCGACCTTGTATAACATGTGGGGCATTTACCTCATGCTGATCGCTACGAACTGTATCGTCCTGTCCGTCCCGGTCATCAGTGTCACCAGCGGTTATAACTTCTTGGAAAACATCGTCTTTGCTGTTGGCGCAGGCCTCGGCTTCGCCGTAGCTCTGATTCTCATGGCAAGCTGCCGTGAAAAATTGGACTATGCCGCTGTTCCCCACGCTCTGAAAGGCACACCAATCGCTTTCATCGTCGCCGGTATGATGTCCCTGGCCTTCCTCGGCTTCTCCGGTATGATTTAAGGCAAAGGAGTGAATTAGATTATGTACGATTATACAACGATAGCTATGTATGCTGTCGGCGTCATGGTTTGCATCGGTATCGTCTTCGGCTTTATCCTTGCAAGTGCTGATAAGAAATTTGCCATGGAAGAAAATCCGCTCATCGGCGAAGTAAAAGAAGCACTTCCTCAGGGCCAGTGCGGTGCCTGCGGTTTCGCCGGCTGTGCAAAATATGCGGAAGCCGTCGTCCTCGACCCGAACGTTCCGCCTAACCTCTGTGTTCCTGGTAAAGCTGAAGTCGCTGCTGTCGTCGCTAAGTTGACAGGCAAAGTCGCTGAAGCTACGGAACCGAAATACGCTCACATCAAATGCCGCGGCGGCAATGGCATTGCCAAACTGGCTTATGAATACAAAGGTGTTCATGACTGCGCGGCTGCTAAGATTGTCCAGCAGGGCCCGAAATTCTGTAAATTCGGCTGTCTCGGCTTCGGTAACTGCACGCGTGCCTGCCCGTTCGGTGCTATGAGCATGGGCGAAAATGGCCTGCCTGTCGTCAACAAGACGCTCTGCACAGGCTGCGGTAAATGCGCTTCTGTCTGCCCGAACCACGTCATCGAACTCCTGCCGATCAGTGCCAAAGTCAGCATCAGCTGCAGCTCCAAAGATTTCGGCGCTCCGGCTATGAAGAACTGCAAGGCCCTGTGCCTCGGCTGCGGTTCCTGCATGCGTAACTGCTCGCACCAGGAAGAAGGGGCTATCAAGATCATCGACCATCTGGCCGTCGTCAACCAGGACATCTGCCACACCTGTGACAATGCTACCTGCCTGACCAAGTGCCCGACTGGTGCCATCAACGAAATGATCAAAGGCTCTTTCAAGAAAGAAGAAAACGTAGGTTAATACATGGATAAGAAACGGTATGTATGGGTTCTTCTCACCATGGCGTTCCTCATCATCCTTAGTTGCTCCGGATGCAGTCTGCATCCGGAGTCTTCTTTTGATAGGAGCGGTGTCGCCATGGATACGACGGTCTCCCTGCGGGCGTCCGGGAAAGAAGCCAAAGAAGCAGTCGATGAAGGCTTTGAACGCCTGAATCAGCTGGACAAACTGGCAGGACAGAATGAAGACAGCGACGTAAGCCGTATCAATGCCGCTGCCGGCAAAGCATACGTCCAGGTCGACCCGGCCATTTATGAAATGATTGAATACGCCAAGGATTATTCGGCCAAGAGCCAGGGCGAATGGGACATCACCGTCGGCGTCATGACCAATTTATGGCGCATCGGCAACGACGACCAGCACGTGCCGTCAGCCGATGAGATTTCCCAGGCCCTGATGAAGGTCAACTATAAGGACATCCTCCTGCGGCCGGAAGACCACAGCGTCATGCTGGCTAAACCGGGCATGGCCATCGACCTGGGCGGCGTGGCCAAAGGCTATGCTGTCGATGAAATCCGCAAGATTTATGAAAAACACCACATCGAAAGCGGCCTCATCAACCTCGGCGCCAGCTCGATGTATGCCGTCGGCAAGACGACCAAGGGCAAGCCCTGGCGCATCGGTATCAAACATCCCCGCTCTGACGATGACAAGAGCTTCCTGGGCATCGTATCCATTGAGAACCAGGCCCTGTCCACATCAGGCGACTATGAACGCTATTTCATCCAGGATGGCGTCCGCTACCACCATATCTTCGACCCCCGCACGGGCTATCCCGCCCGGTCCGGCGTCATGAGCGACTCCGTCGTCATCGACGGCTCCGTACCTCATGCAGGCATGCTCAGTGACATGATGACGACTATCGTCTTCGTCCTGGGACCGCAGAAGGGGATGGAACTGGCAAGCAGCATGGAAGGCGTCAACTGTGAAATTACAGGCAGTGACAATGCCGTCTACATGACCCAGGGCTTTGCCGATAATTTCTCTGACTTGAATAGTGATTTCCATCTTTCCGATTCGGAATAAACCAGCCTCCATAGAAGCAAAAAGTATAGCAGAAAAAAAATTAATATCTTTAAGTCTATTTACTTTTTCATTCGTTTGTAAGATAATAGATATGTAAATTTTAGAAATTATGGAGGGTAGTATCTACATATGGATCATATCGATGACAAAATTTTAACGATACTCAAACACAATGGCAAAGATTCGGCTACGGAAATCAGCAAGGTCGTCGGCTTGTCCATTCCGGCTGTTGCCGAACGCATCCGCAAGATGGAACACAACGGCATCATCGAAGGCTACGGTGCCAAAATCAGCCGCCGTAAGACCGGTTACAACGTGACGGCTTTCATTATGGTCAATCTCGAACGCTCTGGCGATGTTGAAGAATTCCGCTCGAAAATCGTCCAGTACCCGGAAGTCCTGGAATGTCACCACGTCGTCGGCGCCTTTGACTACTTGCTCAAAGTGCTGGTCAAGACACCGGATGACCTGGAACACTTCCTCATGCAGGTATTGAACGAAATCCCGACGGTCGCCTCGTCCCAGACCTTCATGTGCCTGTCGACACTCAAAGAAGAATGGAATGTGTAAAGAGCGTCGTGGCTCGTATTCGTAGGGGACGCCCAAAGGGCGCCCCGCAGACATTGACGAACCGCTAACAACTCAAAAGAGGCTGTCGCATTAAGACAGCCTCTTTTTGAGTGTTAAGTTTGCAGTTTGTAGTTTTTAGTGAAGACTTTTAAATTTAAAACCATCCGCTAACAACTAACCAGAACGGGCCGCCCTTTGGGACGGCCCCTACGATAAAAAGGCTTGCCGCTACGCGGCAAACCTTTTTACTATCCTTTTATCTTCCCGTCGAGGCTGATGATGCGTACCTCGAAGGGGATATCTTTGCCGCTCTGTGCGAGGGCTCTTTTGGCAGCCATTTCCAGGCCGCCGCAGCACGGGACTTCCATGCGTACCAGGGTGACGTCGTGGATGTCGTTCTGGCGGAGGATTTCTGTCAATTTTTCGGCGTAGTCGATGTCGTCGAGTTTAGGGCAGCCGATGAGGGTGATGCGGCCCTTGATGAAATCTTCGTGGAAGCGGGCGTAGGCATAAGCCGTACAGTCGGCCGCGATGAGCAGGCTGGCACCGTTGAAATAAGGCGTATGGGGCGGTACGAGCTTGAGCTGGACCGGCCACTGGCTCAGGCGGGAGATGGACGGCCCGGCAGGAACGTCGTCAGCCCTTTTCTGCGTTTCGCCGAGGCTGCGGGCCTGGCTGCCGGGACAGCGGCCGGTGTAGGTCCGTCCCTGGGCGGCCATGTGCTGTTTCACGGCTTCTTCATCATAGGCAGCTGCTTCGCGTTCGACAAAGGTGATGGCATCCGTCGGGCAATGGGGCAGGCAGTCGCCCAGGCCGTCGCAGTAGTCATCGCGCATGAGGCGGGCCTTGCCGTCGACCATGGCGATAGCTCCTTCGTGACAGGCCGTGGCGCAGGCGCCGCAGCCATTGCATTTTTTCGAATCAATCTGTATAATTTTACGTATCATAATTTCCTCCATCGTGGTATATGCATCAAACTGGTTTGGGACCTTTATGGTCTAAGTATAGTCGATGGAGCAAAAATAAGCTGTTGTTTTTCCAACTATCATCTTTTTTTTGGAGGTCTTTCCATGGAACAATATCTTTCCCTCATTGAAACGTCGCCGCTCTTCCACGGCGTCGCCGAAGCCGATGTCCTGCCGCTCTTGCAGCGCTTGAAGGTACGCAAGAAGAAGTATGAAAAAGGGGAATTCCTCTTTTATTCCGGCGATGCCGTCCCCTATATCGGACTGGTCCTGGAAGGGGCGGTCCACATCATCCAGGAAGATTACTGGGGGAACCGCAATATCCTGTCCCAGATCCCGGCTGGCTTCTTTTTCGGCGAAGCCTTTGCCTGTCTGCCCGACGCGCCGGCAACGGTCGACGTCGTCGCTGCCTCGGATGCGGTCATCATGCAGGTCTATGTCGGCAATATCCTCCATGCCGGTCAGGTCCTGACGCCGGACCAGGCTCGTTTTACAGGCAACCTCCTGGGCCTGATGGCCGAAAAGAACCGCCTCCTTACGGAAAAGATGCGCTACCTGACCCAGCGCTCGACGCGCCAGAAAATCATGCTCTACCTGTCCGACATGGCCCGGCAAAAAGGGAAGGCCACCTTCGTCCTGCCTTTCAACCGCCAGCAGATGGCCGACTTCCTCTCCGTCGACCGCAGCGCCTTATCGGCCGAACTGAGCAAGATGAAAAAAGAAGGCCTCATCGATTACCACAAGGACAAATTCACCTTGCTGCAGGAACATTAAGGAAATCGGCGGGCCGCCAGCTAAGCTGTCCGTTCTGGCAGCTACCCTGCGCCTCCCGCTAATCGGTACCTGGTGGGCCAGAAAGGCTTTCAGGACGGCCCTTACGAACCACGAGCCACGAACCACTGACTACTAAAAAAGAAATTCCCGAGGCGTCACATCTGTAGGGGCTTGCACGTGGCAAGCCCGCTTCAGAATATGAGTGATTTTCCAGCTTGGGGATAATGTTGCCCAATACCCGGCGGGTCGCCCACGTGGCGACCCCTACGAGCCACGAGCCACGAGCCACTGCTAAAAAAGGCGCTGTCTTCATGCGACAGCGCCTTTTTTACTCGCTTTTAATGCAGATGGGGGAGGATGTGGCCCATTTTATTCTTTTTCGTTTCCAAGTAGAATTCGTCGAATTTCTGGGGTTTCATTTCGATGGGGACGCGTTCTACGATTTCGACGCCGAAGCCTTCGAGGCCGTAGACTTTTTCCGGGTTGTTCGTGAGCAGGCGGATTTCTTTAGCGCCCATGTCCTGGAGAATCTGGGCACCGATCCAGTATTCGCGAAGGTCCGGAGCGAAGCCGAGTTTTTCATTGGCTTCGACTGTATCGTAGCCCTGTTCCTGGAGGACGTAGGCTTTGAGCTTATTGATGAGGCCGATGCCACGGCCTTCCTGGCGCATGTAGAGGAGGATGCCCCGGCCTTCGGCGTTGATCTGTGTCAGGGCAGCGGCCAGCTGTTCACCGCAGTCGCAGCGGCGGGAGCCGAAGACGTCGCCTGTAAGGCATTCGGAATGGACGCGGCACAGGAGGTTCTTGCCGTCGCCGATTTCGCCTTTGACCAGAGCGACGTGATGTTCGCCCGTCAGGTCGTTGATGTAGCCGTAGATCTTGAAATCGCCGTATTTCGTCGGCATCTTGGCGACGGCTTCGCGGATGACGTGTTTGTCGTGGCGGCGGCAGTAGTTCTGGAGATCGTGGATGGTGATGAATTTCAGGCCGTATTCGTCGGCGATTTTCCAGAGGTCCGGCGTGCGCATCATCGTGCCGTCGTCTGCCATGATTTCGCAGCACAGGCCGACCTGTTTGAGCCCGGCCAGGCGCATGAGGTCGACCGTGGCTTCCGTGTGGCCGTTGCGGGTCAGGACACCGCCGCGTTTGGCGACGAGGGGGAAGTTGTGGCCAGGACGGCGGAAGTCTTCGGGACGGGCCGATTCTTCAGCGCATTTGCGGGCCGTCAGGGCGCGTTCGACAGCCGAGATGCCCGTCGTCGTGTCGACGTAGTCGATGGAAACAGTGAAGGCCGTTTCGTGGTTATCTGTATTTTCGCTGACCATCTGGGGCAGGCCGAGCTTATGGGCATATTCGATGCTCATGGGCATGCAGATCAGGCCCTTGCCGTGGCTGGCCATGAAGTTCATGTTTTCTGTCGTGCAGTACTGGGCGGCGCAGATGAAGTCGCCTTCGTTTTCGCGGTCCGGGTCGTCGGTAACGATGATGACGTGGCCGGCCTGTAATTCTTCCAATGCTTCTTCGATAGTGTTGAATTTGCGTTTTTCTGTAGTCAAAATAAAGACCTCCTTAAAGTCTGTATTGTCCATAGTTGGTGGTACTCAAAAAGCCCTGGCGATGAGGCACAGGGCTTTGACATGCAAGGAAAGGCACGCTGCAGAAACAGCACGCCACATCTTCTTCCATCCAGACTATACTGTCGGTTTTGGAATCGCACCAAATCACGAGCCAATGGCTCCTACGCCGTAGCGTTCGCGGACTATACCGCCGATCGGGAATTTCACCCTGCCCTGAAGATATACGTTTTATTCAGTTCTGTTATGTATTATACACGGTAACTTTCATTTTTGCAAGTTAGTCGACGTCGAAGATTTTCCCCGGGTTGAGGATGTCGTTCGGGTCAAGGGCTTTCTTGATGGCCTTCATCATTTCCAGTTCGCCGGGATCGGTGAATTCTTCCATCAAATGCTTGCGCTTGTAGCCGATGCCGTGTTCGCCGGACAGGCGGCCGCCGTGGGCATAAATGAATTTGTACAGTTCCTGCTGGTTGGCCTTGACCCGCTGGTCCCAGTCTTCGTAGGTGGCATCTTCATTCTTGAGGATGTTCAAGTGAATGTTGCCGTCGCCGGCGTGGCTGGCGATACGTGTGACCAGGTTGTATTTCTTGGCCAGGCGCAGGATTTCATCGAGGAGGGCCGCTTCCTGGTCGACAGGGACGACGACGTCTTCTTTGCAGACGATGAGGCTTTCGGCGCGGACGGCTTCGGCAAAGGCCTTGCGGGCCTGCCAGATCTTATTGTGGTCAGCGACGAGGACTGACGACGCGCCGTTTTCCGTGCAGACTTCGTCGAGGATGACGGCCTTGTCGTCCAGGTCGTCTTCGCTGGTCCCTTCGACTTCGACGATGACGTAGTTGCCGTTGTCGCTGCCCTGGAGATTTTCATTGAGGTATTTTTCGACGGACTTGATGGTGATGTTGTCCATGAATTCGACGCACGTCGGCGTGATGCCGGCCTTGATGATTTTGGTGACGACGCCCATGGCCTGGCGGCGGTCGTCGAAGATGGCCAGCAGGTCGAGGGCGTACTTCGGCTTGGGCAGGAGCTTCAGCGTCGCCTTGGTGATGATGCCCAGGGTCCCTTCGGAGCCGATGACCAGCTGGTCCAGGGAATAGCCTGTCGACTGTTTCTGCAGGCGCGCGCCGAGGTTGACGATGCGCCCTGTCGGGTTGACGACTTCCACGCTGTAGACCTGGTGGCGCGTCGTCCCGTATTTGACGGCCCGGTTGCCGCCGGCGTTGGTGGCGATGTTGCCGCCGATGAAGCACGAGTCGCCGCTGCACGGGTCGCCAGCGTAGAAGAGGCCTTTCTTTTCGGCCGCTTCCTGCAGGTCCGACGTGCGTACACCCGGTTCGACGACGGCATAGAGGCCGTCTTCATTGATTTCCAGTATCTTGTTCATCTTTTCCAGCGACAAGACGATGCCGCCGTATTCCGGGACGGCGCCGCAGGCCAGACCCGTGCCGGCCCCGCGGGGGACGACAGGGAAGTGGCAGGCATTGGCCAGCTTGATGATGGCGCTGACCTGCTGGGCCGTTTCGGCAAAGACGACGGCTTCGGGCATGTGATGGTAAGCCGGGTCGGTCACTTCGTCATGGGAATAAGGCTGCATGGCGTCGGCGTCGGTGACGACGTCTTTCGGGCCGACGATGGCCTTTAATTTTTCCAGGATTTCTGTCGTTATTTTTTCATAGTGCATACGTGTTCCCCCTCGGATAAGATACAAAATGTCGTGCCTCTATTATATATAACTGCCGCCCATTTTAAAAGGAATTTTACAAAAAAACTTTATCTTGCCAGCAAAGCACGGTATACTATAGGGTAAGACTTTTTCAGTCTCTTGTTCTTAGAAAGGGTGATTGGGTGGAAACCAAGCAGTATCGCCAGCCCCGGCGCCGAAAGAAGCGCCGTAAGGTCCCCCGGAAGCGCCGTACAGGGCTGCTCATCCGGCTCCGGCAGATGAGCTGGTACAATCTTATTCTCGTGGCCATCATCGTCGCCGGCTTCTATCTCATCGGCGTCCGCCTCTACAGGCTGTGGGAAATCCATGACGACATGAACCGGACCCTGCAGCAGGAACAGACCTTGCGGGACGAAAATCTTCGCCTTCGCGAACGGCGTGACAAGCTGAATGATCCCGATGAAATCGCCCGGGAAGCGCGCGAACAGTTCGGCCTGGCCAAGCCCGATGAAATTCCCTATAAGCCGTGATTCCCTATATTTTGTATTTTGATGATTGAATTTTTTGGCATTTATGAGTATAATGGCTTTATACGTTTAGCAGTAATGCTGATATTACAAGGAGGAAATCAAAACAGCATGACAATCGAAATAGGCAGTGTGATGGAAGGTACCGTTACAGGAATCACAAAATTTGGCGCATTCGTAGAGCTTCCGGATAAGAAGGTAGGTCTTGTACATATTTCTGAAGTCGCTAATGAGTATGTCAAAGATGTAAATGATTTTTTGAAAGTTCGAGACAAGGTCAACGTCAAAGTGTTGTCTGTAGACGATAAGGGAAAAATCGCCCTGTCTATCAAACAGACCCAGCCGGCGCCGGAAAAGAAAGAATTCCGTCCGAAACGCGATTTTCGGCAGAAACATGAATTCCGCCAGCATAACGGCTTTGATTCGCGCCGTTCGTCGGGCTCGCTGTCTTTTGAAGACCGGCTCAGCAAATTCCTGAAGGAAAGCGATGAACGCCTGATGGATTTGAAGCGCAATACGGAATCGAAACGCGGCGGCCGCGGTGCGCGCCATGCTGATTGAGTGCGTATTGAATAGCGGAAGGTAAAAAAGAAGGGCGCTGTTGCACAAAGACAGCGCCTTTTTACGTTTACAGGAAGGAGCAGATATGGAGTATCAGAAGTATGCAGTCATCGACATCGGCTCCAACTCCCTGCGACTCATGACGGGCTGGCAGGAAGTCCCGGGCACGTGGATCTTTTCGCCGAAAGAACTGGCGACGACGCGGCTGGGGAAAGATATCGATGAAACACACCATTTGTCACCGGCAGGGATGGAAGCGTCCTTTGCGGCCATGGAAGGCTGGAAAGAACAGCTGACAGGCGTACCGGTCTGTGCCGTCGCCACCAGTGCCGTCCGCGAAGCTATCGACGGCCAGGCCTTCCTGGCAGAAGTGCGGGCCCGTTTCGGCTGGCACTGCCGGGCCATTTCGGGCCTGGAAGAAGCGTCGCTCAGCTTCACTGGAGCTACGGCCTCGCTCAGCCCCGATGTGACGGCAGCCGTCATCGACATCGGCGGCGGCAGCAGTGAAGTCGCCGTCGGCCGCGGCGGTGACCTGTGCTGGTCCCACAGCTACCCCATGGGGGCGGTACGCTTTACACGGGGCGAAGTTATGAGCCATCAGGCCGTCGCCCATCTGGAAAACCGCTGCTATCAGGAATGGCTGCCCATGCAGGTCCAGCCGGACCTGCTCATCGGCGTCGGCGGGACGCTGACGACTCTGGCGGCCATGGACTTGCAGCTGGCCGTCTACGATGCAGAGAAAGTCGAAGGCCATCGCGTTTCCTATGATGCCCTGTGCGGTCATATCGAACGCCTCCAGGCCATGACGCCGGAAGAACGGCGCCACGTACCGGGCCTGCAGCCCAAGCGCAGCGACATCATCGTCGCCGGCCTGCTCATTGCCAAGTCCTTTCTCCAGCGCTATCACATCCCGGCCATCACCGTCAGCGAACGGGATCTCATGGAAGGCGTCTTTTTCCGCCATTCCTTCCATGATGCGGCCTGGAACTCCCGGGACCGCCAGTCGTGAACCTCGTCGACCGCGTAGACGCTTACGGCAGGCAGCACGGCCTGTGGCAGCCGGGAAGGGCCCTGGTCGTCGCCTGCTCCGGCGGGCCCGATTCGCTGGCCCTGCTGGATATACTGAGCCGCCTGGCCCCGTTATATAGGCTGACCTTGACGGCCTGCTACGTCCACCACGGCATCCGCCGGGCGGCCGATGAAGAAGTCGGCCTGGTACGGCGCGAAGCCGTGCGCCGCCATTGCGGTTTTGCCTGGCAGTACGTCGACGTGCCGGCCCTGGCCCGGCGGGAAAAGGCGTCGGAAGAAACCGTAGGCCGGCGCGAACGCTACCGCATCCTGCGGGAAACGGCCCGGGCCTGCGGGGCCGAACGCATTGCCGTGGCCCATCACGCCGATGATCAGGCCGAAACGGTATTGCTCCATCTCCTGCGCGGCAGCGGCCTCGACGGCCTCTGCGGCATGGCGCCCAGGCGGGGCGACATCATCCGGCCGCTGCTTATGGTGACCAAGGCGGAGCTGGCAGCCTATGCCGCGGCCCGGGACCTTCCGGTCTGTCACGACGAAACCAATGACAGCCGGCGCTACAGCCGCAACCGGATACGCCTGGACCTGCTGCCGCAGCTGCAGGCTTATAACCCGGCCATTACGGCGGACCTGAACCGCCTAGCCGATATCGTCAGGGCCGACGAAGCCTTTCTGGACGACGCTGCCGAAACACTCTATGGGCAGCTCGTCCTTCCCGAAGACGTACCGGCTTTAGACAAGAAGCGCTTGCTGGCCCAGCCGCTGGCTATGCAGCGGCGCCTCATCCGCCGCTTGTGGCAGGAGGCGACGGGCTCTCGTCAGGACCTGCCTTTTCATTATGTTGAAACGATACGGGACCTGGCCGCCAAAGGAGCTGGAAAACAGTTCCAGTGCGGCCGGGCCTGTGCTTATACGACCCGGACAGCCCTCTGCCTGGGTCCTGCCGTTCCCCGCAGGGGACGGCAGGGGTAATTCACTTTTTCACGGAGGAAAACAAGATGCATCAGGATATCAAAGAAATTTTATTTACAGAAGAACAGATTGCTGCCCGCGTCCGCGAACTGGGTGCGCAGATCACTAAAGATTATGCCGGCAAGACCATCCTCATGTGCGGCATCCTCAAAGGGGCCGTCACCTTTTTCACCGACCTGGCCCGCTGCATCGACGGCCCGGTCTACTTCGATTTCATGAGCTGCTCCAGCTACGGTTCGTCGACGACGTCGTCAGGTGTCCTCAAGATCCGCAAGGACCTCGATAACGATGTCAAGGATAAAGATGTCCTCATCGTCGAAGACATCATCGACACGGGCGTCACCTTGAGCCATCTCGTCCCCATGCTCCAGGAACGGGGGGCCCGCTCGGTCAAATTGGCAACCCTCCTCAGCAAGCCGGCCCGCCGCCAGGTCGAAGTCCCTGTCGATTACAACGGCTTTGAAATCCCCGATGCCTTCGTCGTCGGCTATGGCCTCGACTACGACAGCCGCTACCGCAACCTGCCGTACATTGGCATTTTGAAAGAAGAAGTATATTCCAAGTAGTTGTTGCTTTAGAAGAAGTGTGGTAATATAAGACTGTATTGGTTGGAATAAAAAAGCATTATCATAAACTAAGTGAAAGGAGCCATATTTTGAGTAAATTTGTGCGGAATGTAAGTTTATACTTACTCATCATCATCGTCGCCGTATCGATTATAGATGCCTTTACCAGCAGTAAGACAGATAAATCGGAAATTTCTTACACGAATTTCATGAGTCAGGTGCAGCAGAAAAAAGTCGATGCCGTCCAGATCACAGCCGACCACGCTATCGTCGGACAGCTGAAAGACGGAACCTCTTTTACTTCTTATGCCCCGACCGATTCGGCACTCTTGCCGGCACTGCGCGATGCTGATGTCAACATCATCGCCAAACCGCCCGAACAGCCTTCGTGGTGGATGAACATGCTGACAGCAGTCCTGCCGATCCTGGTCCTCATTGCCGTCTGGTTCTTCATCATGCAGCAGACCCAAGGCGGCGGCGGCCGGGTCATGAACTTTGGCAAGAGCCATGCCAAGATGCACGGGGAAGGTAAGATCAAGGTTACCTTTAAAGACGTTGCTGGTGAAGACGAAGCGAAGGAGGAACTGGCGGAAATCGTCGAATTCCTGCGCAACCCCAGCAAGTATAATGCCATTGGCGCCAAGATACCCAAAGGGGTGCTCCTCTTCGGTCCTCCGGGGACCGGCAAGACCCTCCTGGCTCGTGCCGTAGCCGGCGAAGCCGGTGTCCCCTTCTTCAGCATCAGCGGTTCCGACTTCGTCGAAATGTTCGTCGGCGTCGGTGCCTCCCGTGTCCGTGATTTGTTCACACAGGCCAAGAAGAATGCGCCCTGCATCGTCTTCATCGACGAAATTGATGCCGTCGGCCGCCAGCGCGGTGCTGGCCTTGGCGGTGGTCATGACGAACGGGAACAGACATTGAACCAGCTCCTGGTCGAAATGGATGGCTTCGGTTCCAACGAAGGCATCATCACCATCGCTGCGACCAACCGTCCGGATATCCTCGACCCGGCGCTCCTCCGTCCAGGCCGTTTCGACCGGCAGATTACCGTCGACCGGCCGGACCTGCGCGGCCGCCGGGCTATCCTCGACGTCCACGCCAAAGGCAAGCCTCTCGGCAAGGATGTCGACCTCGACGTCATCGCCAAGAAGACGCCGGGCTTCACCGGTGCCGACTTGGGCAACCTGCTCAACGAAGCAGCCCTCCTGGCTGCCCGGGCTAATAAGAAAGTCATCAACATGGCTGAACTGGAAGAAGCCAGCGAAAAAGTCTGCTTCGGTCCGGAACGCCGCAGCCATGTCATCAGCGATAAGGAAAAGCGCCTGACGGCAGTCCACGAATCGGGCCACGCCCTCATCGCCTATCTCCTGCCTGATGCCGACCCGGTCCACAAGGTCACCATCATCCCCCGCGGCCGGGCTGGCGGCTATACCATGATGCTGCCGGAAGAAGACCGGTCGTATGAAACGAAGTCGTACTACCTGGCCCAGATCCGCGTCGCTCTCGGTGGCCGGGCTGCTGAAGAAATCGTCTTCAACGAAATCAGCAGCGGCGCTTCCGGTGACCTTCAGAGCGTCACCCGTATCGCCCGCCAGATGATCACCCGCCTGGGCATGAGCCCGAAACTGGGCCCCATGGTCTTTGGCGAACAGCAGGACCAGGTCTTCCTCGGCAAGAGCCTGGGCCACGAACGCAACTACGGCGAAAGCGTAGCCGAACTCATCGACAAGGAAATGCACGACACCGTATCGGAAGCCTATGCCGACGTGCTCCACATGCTGCGGGAACACCTGGATACGCTGAAAAATATGGCCAATGCCCTGATGGAAGTCGAAACGATCAATCATCAGCAAGTCGATAACCTGGTCAAATACGGCACCTTGGAAGGGCCGCAGGACGCTAAAAAAGAAGCTGCTGAAATACCGGCAGAAACGGCAGAAGCCGAAACACCGGACACAGCAGCCGTTTCCGAAGCCGCTCCGACAGCCAAGGAAGAAGCACCTGCACCGGCAGCTCCCAAAGCCGAACAGACAGAAGTACAGATCAGCCCCTGGGGAAACCCTGTCCCCAAAGGCGGCCTGACCACAGGCCTGACCGATAAGGACGAAGAAGAAAAAAAGGCTGACGAAGAAAAATAGAGAGTGAAAAAAGCTTGTCGCATGTGCGGCAAGCTTTTTTAGCAGTTAGCAGTTAGCCCCTAGCCCCTAGCCCCTAACCCCTAACCCCCAACCCCCAACCCCTAACCCCTAACCTCCCCTTGACAGGGTTATCGTTTATGTTACAATTTCTACATAGAATAGGTGAGTTATGCGCTAGGGAGTAGCGCTTTTTTTTGAATGGATGCTGCCAGGGGCAGCGGCAGAGGTGATTGCTATGAGACAAGACATTCTCGATTTTTTGATACAGCACAAGGACGAATTCGTATCGGGCCAGCAGATTTCTGAGCAGCTCGGGATTTCCCGGACGGCCGTATGGAAGCATATCCGCGTCCTCAAACAGCGGGGCTATGTCATCGAGTCGTATACCAAGAAAGGGTATTGTCTGCGCGAAGCACCGGAACTGCTGTCGGAACAGGCTATCGAAGAAGGGCTTTCGACGAAAGTCGTGGGACGTCATATCGTCTACCGGGAACGCGTCGATTCGACGAATAATGTCGCCAAGAAGCTGGCCGATGAAAGCGCCCCGGAAGGGACCATCGTCGTCGCCGAAGAACAGACCGGAGGCCGGGGACGCATTAACCGCTCGTTCTTGTCGCCTTTTGCCAAGGGCGTCTGGTTCTCCCTGATTCTGCGGCCTAACATCCCGCCTATGGAAGTCTCCAAGATGACCCTCATGGCTGCCGTCGCCGTGGCCCGGGCCATCCGCCATCACGGCCTGACGGACTGCGGCATCAAGTGGCCTAACGACATCCTGGTCAAGGGCCGCAAGATGGTGGGCATCCTGACCGAACTCAACGGTTCGGCAGAAAAGGTCAACTACATCATCATGGGCATCGGCGTCAATACGGGCATCACCGCCGAGGACCTGCCTAAGGATTTGCAGTCCATCGTCACCAGTTTTGCCCGCGAAGGCGTCCGCGTCAGCCGGCTGGCCCTGCTGGAAACGCTGCTGAAGGAAATCGAAGGGCTGTACCAGACCGTCTGCCGTGAGGGGTTCGCACCGATCCTGGCCGAATGGCGGGCCCTGTCCTGCATATTGGGCCAGGACGTAACGGTCACATCCATCGACAAGACCTTTTCCGGCAAAGCCGTCGATATCGATGAGAACGGCAATCTCCTCGTTGCGACGCCAGAAGGCGTGGAAGTCGTCATGGCAGGGGATATTCATGTCCGTCCGGCTTAATTTAGCCGTAAAGACTATTCAAGACAGGCAAACTCTGTTATTATAATAGGCGTATTATCAACTTAAAGTAGGCAGGAGATAAAGTTATGCTATTAGTCATTGATGTAGGGAATACAAATATTGTCCTGGGCATTTTCAAGGGAAAAGAGCTCATGGACCACTGGCGCGTATCGACGAACCGCCTCCGGACGACCGATGAATACGGCGTCCTCATTCGCAACCTCTTTTATTTGAACGGCGTCAACTCCGATGAAATCGATGCCATCATCATTTCGTCGGTCGTACCGCCGGTCATGCCCACGCTGGAACGCATGTGCCAGCGCTATTTCGGCCTGACACCGCTGATCATCGGACCGGGTGTCAAGACGGGCATGGACATCAAATACGACAATCCCCGTGAAGTCGGTGCCGACCGCATCGTCAACGCCGTTGCAGCGTATGAAAAATTCGGCGGCCCGGTCATCATCATCGACTTCGGCACGGCGACGACCTTCTGTGCCGTCGACAAGAAAGGAAATTACCTCGGCGGCGCCATCTGCCCGGGCATCGGCATCTCTACAGACGCCCTGGTCCAGCGCACGGCGAAACTGCCGCGTATCGAAGTCGTCCGCACGGATAAGGTCATCTGCCGCAATACCATCGAAAGTATGCAGGCCGGTGTCTTCTATGGCTTCGTCGGCCAAGTCGACGGCATCGTCGCCCGTATGCGCAAGGAACTGGGATGCAAGGCTAAAGTCGTCGCTACGGGCGGCCTGGCCGTCATCGTCGCTCCGGCTACGGATGCCATTGACGTCGTCGAACCCATGCTGACCCTGGAAGGGTTGAGAATCATTTATGACCGCAACCATTAAGCCCTTTGCCATCGGCACGGTCGAGCTCGATGCCCCGGTCATCCTGGCCCCTATGGCCGGCGTCTGCGATGCGCCGTACCGGGTCATCGCCCACCGCTATGGAGCGGCCCTGGTCTGCGCGGAAATGGTCAGTTCCCAGGGCATCCGCTACCGCAACCAGCATACGGAAGAACTGCTGCACATCGAAGATGGGGAACACCCCCTGTCCATGCAGATTTTCGGCTCGGACCCGGACGTCATGGCCCAGGCAGCGGCCGTCGTCGAAGAAGCCGGTGCCGATATCGTCGATATCAATATGGGCTGTCCCGTCAAGAAAGTCGTCAAGAACGGCGACGGCTCGGCCTTGATGAAGAACCTGCCCCTGGCAGAAAAAGTCATCCGTGCCGTCGTCGGCGCCGTGTCCATCCCGGTCACGGTCAAGATGCGCACCGGCTGGGATGACGCCTCTTTTACGGCGCCGGAGCTGGCCAAACGGGCTGAGGCGGCTGGTGCCGCTGCCGTCACCGTCCACGGACGGACGCGGGAACAGTTCTATAGCGGCAAGGCGGACTGGCAGAAAATCAAAGCCGTCGTCGATGCCGTATCCATCCCGGTCATCGGCAACGGCGACGTCGTCGACGGCCCGTCGGCGGCAGCCCTGATGGAACAGACCGGCTGCGGTGCCGTCATGGTCGGCCGCGGCGCTCAGGGCAATCCCTGGATTTTCCCGCAGATACGCCATTATTTGGCGACGGGCGAAGTCCTGCCGCCGCCGACGGCCATGGAACGTTATGAACAGATGCTGTCCCATTTTGAAGCCCTGCTGGCCTATAAAGGCGAATACATCGGCGTCCGGGAGATGCGCTCCCACGCCTCGTGGTATACCCACGGCCTCTATGGCTCGGCGGCCCTGCGCGAACGCATCAACCGGGCCGGTTCGGCTGACGAATTCCGAGCCATCGTCCGCGACATGATGGACAAGGCGCGCCGGGCAGGGACATAGCTGTTTTATTGACACAAGGGACGGATGTGCATATAATTAAGAGTACGGTATAAATTAAAGATATAATATTGAAACGTGATTATATCGCAGGAGGAGCAGGAATATCATGACCAACGAAACGCTGATTACCCAGGAAGGGTTACAGAAATTAAAAGATGAATTGAATGAACTGAAATCGGTCCGCCGCATTGAAATTTCTCAGCGCATCAAAGAAGCTATCGCCCTCGGTGACTTGAGCGAAAACGCCGAATACGATGCCGCCAAGAATGAACAGGGCATCATCGAAGGCCGTATTGCCGAATTGGAAGCCAAAATCCGCACGGCTAAGATCATCAAGGAAACTGATGATGGCTCGGATAAAGTCCGCCTCGGTTCCAAAGTCATCCTGGAAGATGCCGAAACGGGGGACCGCTTCGATTACACCGTCGTCGGTACGGCAGAAGCCGATCCGTTCAACGGCCGCATTTCCAATGAATCTCCTGTAGGGAAAGCCATCCTCGGCCAGGTCATCGATGCTGCCAATCCGGCTATCGTTACCGTCAAAGCACCGGCAGGTGAAATCAAATACCGCATCTTGCCGCCTGATGCAGAATAAATCCTAGGAGGAATATCATGTCGGACACGAAAGAAAAAGAAACGCCCATTATTGAAGAAGAAAAATTGAATGACCAAATGAAGGTCCGCCGCGAAAAGATGCAGGAATTCATCGACGCCGGCGTCTATCCCTTCGGTCAGAAATACAACTGGGATCATCATGCACAGGAAGTCAAAGATGACGCCGTTGAACTGGAAAAGAATGAAATCGTCGTCAGCGTCGCCGGCCGCCTCATGGCCATCCGCCGCCACGGCAAGACTGCATTCTGCGTCCTCCGCGACTTGAGCGGCGAAATCCAGCTCTATTTCCGCAAAGACGTACTCGGTGAAGAATCGTACAATTTATTCAAGCTCCTCGATATCGGTGATATCGTCGGCGTCGAAGGGACAGTCTTCGTCACCCATACGGGCGAAACGACGATCCGCGTCGAAAAATGGACCCTCTTGTCCAAATCGCTCCGTCCGCTGCCGGAAAAATTCCATGGCCTGACCGATAAGGAAACGCGGTATCGCCAGCGCTACCTCGACCTCATCGTCAATCCGGAAGTCAAAGACACGTTCATCAAACGGTCGAAGATCATCAAGGGCATCCGCAAATACCTCGATGACCGCCACTTCCTGGAAGTCGAAACACCGATGCTCCATACCATCGCCGGCGGCGCTGCAGCCCGTCCGTTCAAGACACATCACAACGCCCTCGATATGGACATCTACCTGCGTATCGCACCGGAACTCCACCTCAAACGCCTCCTCGTCGGCGGCTTGGAACGGGTTTATGAAATGAACCGCTGCTTCCGCAACGAAGGCATCGATACACGGCATAACCCGGAATTCACGACGGTCGAATTGTACCAGGCTTATGGCGACTTGGAAGACGTCATCAACATTACGGAAGACATGGTCTCCAAACTGGCAGAAATGCTCTATGGCACGATGAAATTGACCTATATCGACAAGGAAATCGACCTCACGCCGCCGTGGGACCGCATGACCATGATCGAAGCCGTCAAGAAATTCAACGGTGCTGACTTTGAAGGCATTACCGATGTCGAAACGGCCCGCAAGATGGCTGACGAACACGACGTCGAATACGGCCAGTACGATGGCGTCGGCAAGATCATCAACGCTTTCTTTGAAAAATTCGTCGAAGAAAACCTCATCCAGCCGACGATCATCACCGGTCATCCCCTGGAAATCTCGCCGCTCACCAAACAGGACCGGGACAATCCGCTCTTGACCTATCGTTTTGAAGCCTTCATCTATGGCCGCGAACTGGCCAATGGCTTCTCGGAATTGAATGACCCCATCGACCAGCGCAACCGCTTCATCGAACAGATGAAGGAACGGGAACGCGGCGATGACGAAGCGCATCAGATGGACGAAGACTACTGCCGCGCACTGGAATATGGCCTGCCTCCGACAGGCGGCCTGGGCATCGGCATTGACCGACTGGTCATGTTCCTGACCAACAGCCCGTCTATCCGCGACGTTCTCCTCTTCCCGTTGAGCCGCCCGGAACAGCATAAATAAGACAAGGACGGTTCCATGAAGGTTTCTGCCATCATGCACGATTCCTTTGACTTAAAAGTTTTTCGTTCGTCGTTCATCGTTCATCGCGATGGCTTGTTATTTTTGCTCCCTTGCGACAAACGATGAACGGCCTGCGACCAACGTAAAACGGAGCTGTCTTCATTGGACAGCTCCGTTTTCTCAATCCTACGAAGGAGGAACGCTATGAAATGTACAGCCATGGCTGCGCTGGTCTTCGCTGCCTGCCTGGCCTGGGGGCCGGCAACGGGGGCGGCACCAGCTGAAAAGCCGGAAAAGGCCCTGACCGGGACTGCCGCTGCAGCCGCAGTGGATGCCGGCGGGAAAGCCGGGACCGTTCCGTCTGTCCAGAAGGACGCCGATAAGGCCATCAAGGCCGTCGCGCCCCAGTCCGATGACAAAACCGGCAAAGCGGATAAATCCGATAAAGACGGCAAAGAGAATAAAGACAGCAAAAAAGAAATGGCCCATGTACCGACGGATGATGACTGCGTCCTCCTCGATTCGCTGGATACGCTGACCATTCCGCCCCTGCAGGCCAGTGATTTCTACATCGGCAGCATCCATCACGGCGACAGCCCGGCCAAGGTCAAGCGCATTTTTGGGCCGCCGGCGAAGTTTTCCCGCAGCACCCACTATACGACCATGCAGTACAACGACAAGGACTTGAAAATGCGCTTTACTTTCCGCAACAAGACGGCTGACAGCCTGCGCCACAGTGCCGATACGCGCAAAGCCGTCCTGCCCGGTGCGGAATCGATGTTCCTGTCGGCTGGGACGAACATCCTAATCGGCCGGGACGTACGCCTGAAATATCCGGCCGAAGTGCTGCTGCGCCAATATGGCCTGCCCGATTCGGTCCTGCGCGATGCCGATGCCAATGTCTATTACTTCACTTATGAAAGTCCGCGGAAAGATGTCATGTACGTCTTTGCCATCGGCAACCGCCGTATCGAACGCGTGGCCCTCATGCCCGTGCGGCCGCCGTACATTACGGGGGACGAACCGGCGGACCGCATGAAACTGGGCGAACGTGACTTTACCCTCATGGGTTTCGGTCTCAACCAGCCTTTCGAGCCGAACAAGTACAACATGTGGACCAACCTGGTCAAGCGCAATAACAGCAACTTCTGGCTCTATGGCGATTACGGCGTCGAAGTGGACCGGCGCAATATCGTGCAGAAAGTCTTCCTCTTGACGAATAACGCCTATACTGGCCGCGGGGCGACCCTGGGTTATCACGTCTCGACGATCCTGGCCTTATATGGCCGGCCGGACCGCGTCGAATGGGGACCGGACAAAGAAAAATCCGTCGACGCCTATTACTATGACAGTCCCTATCAGAAAGGCGTGTCCCTGGTCATCGTCGTGCGTCACAACGAGCCCTATGTCGATGACATCATCCTGACGTCGACGCCGATCAAGAACATCCAGGACCCGATGGAACGGTATGGATTGAAATGATGATACATATTGTTTTGTCATATGTCAAAATAAAATAGCAAAAATGCTTTACTTATATGATGAAACAGCAGTTTACAACTTTTTGAACAAATAAATATCGCGTAACCACACCTTTGAAGTATAATGAATCTGCTAAAACACATCATCTCAAAGGAGTTACGCGATGAATTCATTA